>DASZUX010000541.1:0-9307 GCA_035547455.1 Chitinophagaceae bacterium | reverse complement strand
CTGCAGGTGGTGGTAAACCCGCCGTTAAGAAGGGGCTCATCCATTCACGATCAATCCTTTCAAGCCCTTAAAAACCTCGGGGCCGATTATGTGCGTTATGTACCCTGGCTACCTTACCCGAGGCTTGCCGTAGCAGAACTGCAACCACCTGCAAATGGTAAGACGTCGTGGGATTTTTCTGTAATAGACCCAATGACAATTGATTTTCTGGAAGCTCAGAAGGGGCACAGCGTAATACTGAATTTTAGCACCATGCCCGCGTGGTTTTTTAAAACAGGTAAGCCGGTAACTTATCCTGATGACCCTGACCAGGTGGTTTGGGATTATACACAGGGCAGCGAGTTAAAAGATACTACAGCCGGGCAAATTGCTGATTATTATGCACGTTTGCTTAGCTGGTACACCAAAGGCGGGTTTACAGACGAACTGGGCAAATATCACTCCTCAGGTTACCATTATGATATACCTTACTGGGAAGTATTTAATGAGATTGATTTTGAACATGCCCCCTCACCGGCGTTATATTGCAGGGAGTACGATGCTATTGTAACGGCTATGAAGAAGGTATCGCCAGCAACAAAGTTTGTAGGTCTTGCGCTGGCTTTTGAAAATAACCCCCAATGGTTTGAGTACTTTCTCAACCATAAAAACCACAAGCCCGGTGTGCCGCTGGATATGATATCTTACCATTTCTATGCTACCAGCCTGCCCCCGCAGACCATTAATGAAATGCAGTACACGTATTTTGACAGGGCTAATGATTTTATTGATAAGGTGCGTTATATTGAAGCCATTCGTAAAAGGCTTTCACCAGAAACTAAAACTACCATTGATGAAATAGGCAGCATATTACACAATGAAGACAAGCCCATTGACCTTGCTTACTGGAATCTTTCAGGCGCTTTATATGCCTATGTGTATCTTGAACTGACAAGGCTGGGTATTGATGTGATAGGAGAGTCGCAACTGGTGGGTTACCCGACGCAGTACCCCAGCGTAAGTATGATGAACTGGGAAAACGGCAAACCTAATGCACGTTATTGGGTGCTGAAGTTAATACACGATAATTTTAGCGCAGGAGACATATTAACTTCAACCGGCTTTAACAGCGAGGATATTAATGCGCAGGGCTTTAAAACCAAAACAGGCAATAAACTGCTGATTGTAAATAAACGGAACAGGGAGATAACAATAACCCTGCCTGCTACTCTTAAGGGGGCAAAGCTCAGCGTAGTAGATAGCTCTACCGGGGATAATGAAGCTGCCCGGTCAACTGTTAACGGAACCGGATTAACCTTGAAACCTTTTGCTGTGGCCGTTGTTACACAGTAGATAAATGAGAACAACCTTTTGAATGAGTCAAAAGGTTGTCCGGACATTCAAAAGGTTGTATGCGCAAAGAATTATTTTTTTGGAGTGACAAGAAATTTAAATAAGACGTCATCCAAATGGTCAGAAACATATACGTAAAATGGTGGCCTGATTTTAACAGTAACTGATTTAATACCTATATTCCTCCAAACATCATTTGAAATAGGGGTTTCTGGTATATTTGAGTCGAAGCCGCCGCGGAACAGTTCTTTTGAGTCTGATGTGTCTTTGATTATGATTTCAAAATACTTAAGGTCAGCCGAACTAAGAGTTATCCTGCCAATATTCATGGTTATTTCACCTCCTTGATCAAAATCCCGGTACATGTCAAGGTTGGAATTAAGTTCGTATTCAGATTGCATAGTTTTTTTCGCTTCCTCCCTGGCCTCGTTTACAAGCTGAAGGGTATTCTTGTATTCAATTTTTGTGTAGCTGCCATATTTGTCCTTGCCGCTTAAGCGCTTAATGGTATAACCTTTTACAGGCAGGTCGGCTAAAGAATCGGCTTCTGTGAAGGTACCTTTAACAAGCCCCCCAAGGCTTGTTTTTTCAAAATCTGTGCTGTCAGTTTTAGTTGCACTGCTATCACCTGTGTGATTTTTGTTGGTCGAGTTGTTGCAAGCGGACAAAAACAAACCCGTACAAAGAATTGCCAATGAGATTTTTTGCATGTATTTGAGGTTTAGAATTAAAAAATTTTTCAATGGACGGCTGATGGTGAACGAAAATAATGCTAATACTATTAGTATATAAATTTATTTATATTTTTAGAATAAAATTTCATTTATCAGATTGACTACAAGTTCCTCGGATTCTTCCATCCCTTTTCCAGCCGTTCAATAGTGCCGGTCACCCGTTCGTTGCGGGTTTCCTCGCGTTTTGCGGTAACAATCCATTCAAGGTATTCCTTTTTGTTGGTGAAGGAGAGGGTGTTAAAAAACTGCGTCGCCGTCTTGCTTTTTTTAAGCGCCCCGGCAAAGTCGGCCGGCAGGGTTACGGTTTTGGCGGCAGGGTCAACCCAGTTGAATATTTCACGTTCTTTTGCCGGTTGGGCAGCCTTCTTTTTGTCGTCGTTATTCTGCAGGCGCATACCAAATGCTGACCATGTATCGTCAAATGAAATAAGGCTTATCCATTGTAAGCGGGTATGGGCTAATAATTTGTCCCACCCATTGTCGCGGGTAAGGTCGGTCTGTATTTTCGAACTCCCCTTTGGATAATAAATCCAGCATACTACATCCTTCTTCATCAATTCCAGTACTTTATCAAGATCCTTTTCCATCTCTGCCCTGTTTTTAACAAACCAGTGTACCTGGGCATATTCTTTTGTTTTGAGTAATATTTTAACGCCCGGCGCCATTTCGCTAATTTCAGCAGTAAATGTGGGTGGGGCATTTACCAGTAAAATGGTCATGCCTTCCTTCAGCCGGAGTTTTTGGGCAATACTTAATGCCATAAGTAGTTATTTAGCATAAAAATACAATAACGGTAAATAAACCGCTTCTTCAATCTTGCTAAGCTTTGGTCTTCCGCCGGTGTACAATTTTAACGTTTGTACCCTCTGCGTGTTAAACGCCTTTGTTGTATGTTTACAGCATGAAAAGAATTATACCCGTTCTTGCAGCAATATGTATTAGCCTGCAGTGTATGGCACAGCAGCCAACCGTAGGCACAGCCGTCCCTGATATTAAACTGCCTGATACCAAAGGCCATAAAATAGAATTGTCATCGTTAAAAGGTAAGGTAGTGGTGCTTGATTTTTGGGCAAGCTGGTGCGGGCCGTGCCGGAGGAGTATGCCGGACCTGAAAGCTATTTACAGCAAGTATAAAGACAAAGGGCTGGAAGTGTATGCGGTATCGCTTGATACGGAGAAAAAAGACTGGACAAAAGCAATAGGTGAAGACGCTACCGCATGGCTGCATGTAATTGATATAGATAACGCCGTTGCCAAAAAATGGCAGATAGAGTACATACCCAACACTTACCTGCTTGATAAGAATGGTAAAGTAGTATCAATCAACGCCAACCATGCTGCACTTGAGCAGCAGATAGCCGGTTTATTGAAATAATGTTTATTGTTTCCACTTTACCTTGCGGCCCAGTATTACTTTAAATACAAAAGCATCGGTTGCTTTGGTAAGGCCAAAGCCTGCACCAATGTTCAGTTCCCATTTGGGGTTATTCAGCATGTCGTAAGCAATATATAATGCATGTTCCTGTTCGCTAATGGGGTCAAAACCATTTATATAGCCCATACCGCCATAGTACTCCAGCCCAAACTGGTTGTTTTTAAACAGTTCGTAGCCAAGCTTTATGTTGGGCTCAAAAGCAGGGGTTGATTTGTCGTATTTGCTTTTTAAAGAAATGCCAAAGGTTGGGTTAAACGATGCGTAAAATTTGGGCCATTGTTTATCAATTATTGGCCGCAGCTCTATGTTCCATGTTTCAGGCGAATAAGCCGCTTTCTGGTAACCGGCTTCCATAGACAGGCTGAGGCCTACAGGCAGGTGCCAGCTTTGGGGCGCCATTATCCTTGGGCGTATGTGGGAGCCTACATAGGTATAACCCTGGCCCGGTGTGTAGTTGGTAAAGAAATACACCCCTATTTCAAAATTATCGGTAATGCCTGTAGTTATCTCCACGGTTTCGTGCACGGAATGGTAGCTGGGCAGCACACCGTGCACAACCTGCTTCTCTCCATTAAAAGTATAATTGCTGTGCAGCTCAAACATGGTGCTGCCTTTTGCCTGGGTTTGCGATCCGTACACCTGTATTTCGTAATTATCCTGCGCCGTTGCCTGTAATGCTAACACAATAAAAAAAAGGCAAAACATTGGCCTCATAAGCATAATGGTTATTATAAAGCAATTTACATGGCAAAACTGTAGTTATTCTGAAGGCTGCTGTAATTGTCGGTTACAACATGCTTGTTAGCGGTAAACTAACAACCCAAAATCAACACCGGTTAATCCTTTTCAAAAAATACCAATGTGCCGCCAACCCATTCTTTGTCCTTGTTGTAGCGCACGCCAATCATTTTGCCTTTACTTAGCCTTGCCAGGTTTTGGGCGGCTACGGGCCTTGCTTCACCATCTTTCCAGAAATAAAATAAACGTATTTCGGCCTTTGCGGGCTCACCGGGTGTTTTTATAACATCTGCATATTTTACCTTACGTTGCAAAATCCAGTTATGGGGGTCGTTTACCTTATCAATATCTGCTTTGGTAACATCAATCACTACGCCCTGCCCGGCAAATGAAAACAAAGGCTTTAATACATAGTTCTCCAGGTCAGCAGGCAATACTTTAACATCACTCAAAAACCGCGTCTCCGGTATATATTGGTGGTGCAGGTAGGGCAGTGTAAATTTGCTTATGCGGTAAAACCAGTTGGGGTGCGGCGCCCATTCCACATCAAGTTCTTCAAATAAAATTTTGCCTTTTTCTTTTATTTCAGGCGATTGTTGTTCAAGGTCGTCAAATATAATCCTGTTATATATACGCTTAACCTGTATTTTTCTTCCGCCTTGTTCATAGTAAAGGGTTGTTCCCTCTTTAACAAGTTCTGTAAGGCAAACAACAGGTATGCCCAGGTAATCTGCTGTACAATAAAAGTCAACCCTTGTTTTTTGTTTATGGGGTAATATTTCCAGCAGTATCACATTTTCCGGTGCATGCCCGGCAATAATAATATCTTTTAGCAACTGCAGGTATGTTTGTTTGTTGTAGCCGTTTAAATAAGCATCATAATTACCGGGAATATTAAAATGTTTCCGCGCCACTTCTGTTTGAAAAACCTGGAAGGCAAACAGCGTGGGGAAACCCTGCATCTCAATCAACTGCGGCTCAAGGCTTCCGTCCTTGTTTTCGCAAATGCCAAAATCAAAAGCAATAAAATGGGTATGGTTATTCTCGCCCGGTACTTTTATATCTGCAGGTATGCCGTGGGCAGTAAGGCTTTTAAAATTATACTGGGTTATCACGTCAATAATGCTTTCGCAGGCAGACAACATTTTGTGCTTAAACTCCCTGTCAACAAAAACAGGTGTTTCTGCAACCCTGAACTCGATAGCCCCGGGGTGCGGTGCGTTCAGTTCATCAAGATAGGCCTTATACATCTCATCCGTAAAATGGCTGTTAAACCATTCGCGCATGGCAGGTACCATAGTACATTGTTTAATTGCTAAAAATAAGCAATCATTTTATATGGCAGCATTATGTGCTGTTACCATTATTAAAACAAAAAAGCCCTCTTTACAGGGGGCCTTGTATGCTTATGTAAGTGTTAAATTAAAAACGTAATAGTCGTCATCTTTAACCCACCCGTTGCTTTTGTACGCAGCCTGTGCAGCATGGTTGCCGGCAGCAGTTTGCAACATCAGCCAGGCACTGTTGGTTTGCCGGCCATGTTGTTTTGCTGCATCAAGCAGGGCTGTTGCTACGCCTATGCTGCGCTTGTTTTCAGCTACATACAGGTCATTAAGCAGCCACGCATTCTTCATGCTTACCGAGGAAAATATGGGATACATCTGGGTAAAGCCTGCTGTAATACCTTCATGCTCTGCAATAAAAATAACAGACTGCCCGTTTTGCAGGCGCCCGGCTATAAATTGCCCGGCGCCGGCGGTATCGCTGTCTTTACCGTAAAACATACGGTAAGCATTAAACAGTGGTGTAATAGCTGCAACGTCTGCAGTGGTCGCCCTTCTTACGGTAATACTCATTTATCCTAACAGTTCGGCGTCAACGCTTATTTTGGCATTCAGTACTTTGCTTACGGGGCAGTTTTGCTCAGCATCCTTAACGCATTCGTCAAATTTGGCTTTATCAATGCCCGGTACTTTGGCTTTTAACACTATGTGCGATTCTGTAATGGCGCCTGCTGCAGGGTCAAGTGTAATGTTTGATGTTGCTTCCAGTGTTTCAGGTGTAAAACCGGCCCCGCCCAATACAAAGCTCAGCTTCATTGCAAAGCAGCCCGCATGTGCTGCGGCAATAAGTTCTTCGGGGTTGGTGCCAACGCCTTCTGCAAAGCGTGAGTTGAATGAATACTGGGTTTTATTTAGGGCAGTACTTTGGGTGGTTAAGTTACCATTGCCTTCTTTACCTGAGCCGTTCCATACGGCAGTTGCGTGTCTTTTCATATTTTTACATGTTAAGTGGACTGCAAATATAAATAGTATTTAAGGGTGCCGGGATTAATATTAATTTGGCAAAGGAAAATTAACTGCTATGATAAACTGGCAAGATTTTGAAAAGATTGATATACGTTGCGGCACCGTGGTTGAGGTAAAGGATTTTCCTAATGCACGCAAACCGGCATACCAACTTACCATTGACTTCGGCCCGCTGGGCATAAAAAAATCATCGGCTCAGGTAACACACCATTATGGTAAAGAAGACCTGCTGGGAAGACAGGTTGTGGCCGTTGTAAATTTCCCGGTAAAGCAAATTGCCAATTTCTTCAGCGAATGCCTGGTGCTGGGTGTGTATGACGAAGATAATAAGGTGGTTTTGCTGCATCCCGGTAAACCTGTAGGAAACGGGCAGAAGATAGGATAGGCTTTATTGATGCACAAAATAGAGATAAACCTGGTAAGTACCATTTACGGGGCATGAATAAGGGTAAATGTACTTTGTACTTCGTAAATTGTACTTGCAAATAATATGAACCTGTATTACACATATTACCAAAGCCCGCTTGGGATGCTTAAAATGGCAGGCACTGATACGTATATTGCAGAATTAAGTTATGTAGATAACCAAGACCAGGTGATGCATGGCGAGCCCGGCATTAGCGAAGTAATGCACCAGTGCACGGAAGAGTTAATTGAATTTTTTAATGGCAAACGCAGAACATTTGACATACCCGTGTACCAGGACGGTACTGCTTTTCAGCAGCGGGTGTGGGGTGAGCTGCTGAACATACCTTTCGGCAAAACCATAAGTTATCTTGAACAGGCAAAACGTGTAGGCGATGCCAAGGCTATAAGGGCTGTGGCTACCACTAACGGCAAAAATAAACTGGCTATAATAGTACCCTGCCACAGGGTAATAGGCAGCGATAAAAACCTGGTGGGATATGGGGGTGGCCTCTGGCGCAAAAAATGGCTGCTGCAGCATGAGTTTAAAATTCTGCACGGCGTGCAAACACTGTTTTAGGCGGCAGGTGCACATTGTAAACTTATGACGTAAGTAAGGTGTGAAAGATGGCAGTTTTCAGCAATAGGCGTTTTAAAACAAATATTCAACAATACAAACAGCACATGCTTGCAGCATACAGCTAAGAGCAATGCGCTTTTTCTTCTTCATGGAATTAACTTTTCGCGTTGTTGACGTAATACACGAGACACCGGACACAAAAAGCTTTTATCTTGAACATACGCAAGGTGCAGGTGTACCTTACAGTGCCGGCCAGTTTCTTACATTTATATTTTTTGAGGCAGGACATGAAACAAGACGGTCATACTCGCTGGGCTCAGCGCCGGGCGTTGATGACCGTATGTTTATAACAGTAAAACGAAAGCCTAACGGCAGCATATCCCGCCGGTTGTTTGAGCATTGTAAAACCGGTGATACTCTTACTGCTATTGAACCTTCTGGCAGGTTTGTAATTGAAGAGCCTTTTGCCAAACGATATATTTTTATTGCCGCAGGCAGCGGTATAACACCGGTTTTTTCATTAATAAAACAGCTTTTATTTTTTAAGCCTGCAGCCACTGTTTTGTTAATTAACCAGTGCAGGAACGAAACGAATGTTATTTATGCGCAGCAACTGCAGCATTTACAGCAGCAGTTTGCAGGCCGGTTTACCGTAACCCAGTTATACAGCCAGCCTGTGTCGCACAAATATTTCTCACAGCGGCTTAATAATACCCTGTTTGAAATATGTTTAAAGCAGCAGCTTGCAAGGTATAGTGTAAGCGATATGCAATGCTATGTATGCGGGCCGCCAGTATTTATGTTAATGGCACAGTTTACCCTTAAGCTGCTGCATTTTAAAGATGAACAGATACACAAGGAGCAGTTTGTAATTATACCGCCCAAAAGCACCCCATTACTGCACGATACAATGCCAAGGCTTGTAAAATTGCGGTACAGGAAAAAAGAATATTTTTTGCAGGTAACATACCCGGCCAGTATTTTGGATGCTGCGTTAAAGGAGGGCATACAGTTACCTTATAGTTGCCGTGCCGGTATATGCAGCACCTGCATGGCCACCTGCATACATGGTAAGGTGGTAATGAGCAATAACGAAGTGCTGACAGAAAAAGAACTTGCAGCCGGCAAAATACTTACCTGCACCGGCTTTGCAGCAACAGATTGCGAAATAATTACCGGGGAAGAAATATTGTAAAAGAAAATGCCCGGCTTGCCAATGCCGGGCATACAATTTATTTAAGGTTACAATGGTAGTTATGCCATTGATTCAAAACGCTGTGCTGCATAGTCCCAGTTAATAATATTTAGCCAGGCAGCTATGTAATCCGGTCTTTTGTTTTGGTATTTAAGATAATAGGCATGCTCCCAAACATCTAAGCCAACTATCGGGTAGCCTTTAAATTCGCTAACATCCATCAGCGGGTTATCCTGGTTGGGAGTTGAGCCGATGGCCAGTTTTTTGTCAGCAGTAAGCACCAGCCATGCAAAGCCGCTGCCAAAGCGTGTTTTGGCAGCATCACTGAATTTTGTTTGAAACCCGTCGAAGGAGCCAAAACTGCTGTTAATAGCATCGGCCAGTTTACCTGACGGTTTGCCCGCAGGCTGAGGAGTCATCAGCTTCCAGAACATTTCATGGTTATAATGCCCGCCTGCATTATTGCGCATTTTGGTGGAGTATTTTGAAATGCCGGCCAGCAGGTCTTCAATTTTTGAGGACTGTGTATCAACATGCTCTGCAGCACAGGCATCAGCCAGGTTTTTTGTATAACCGGCG
>DASZUX010000540.1:0-3727 GCA_035547455.1 Chitinophagaceae bacterium | reverse complement strand
TCACCAAAAAACCAAGCCGCCTGCCACAATCTTCAAGCAGGTGGTAATCACCCGTACGCCCTTTGCCAAAACGGTGATCGTACCCTATTATAATGGTATGCGGGTTAAACTTAGCCACTAAAAAGTCAGTTACATATTCTTCAGCGGTCTGGCCGGCAAAGCGCTCGTTAAAGGGCACAACAACCAGGTGATTAATACCCTGTTGCCGCAGCAGTTCAATCTTTTCCTCCAGCGTAGTAAGTACAGGCACGGCAGATTGTCCTTCGTGTACCACCATGCGCGGGTGCGGGTGAAAGGTAATAATAACCGTTTCGCCATTTACGGCAGCGGCTTCTTTTTTTAACTGTTCAATTATTTCCTGGTGGCCCGTATGCACTCCGTCAAAAGTGCCGATAGTTATAACTGCGTTTGTAAACCGGGGTAACCTGTCAATATCACGGTGAACCTGCATAAGGCTGGCAAAGTTAACTCCCCTGCCCTAAAGGGAGAAGAAAAAGAAAACAGGCACAGCACACCGGTAACCCAATATGTTTATTTATGGCCGATACTGTACTTTTGCTGCTCACCAAACAGCCTTTAAAGGCCGGGCATGAGTTTATATTCACAACGCGGCGTTTCAGCACAAAAAGAAGAAGTACACAAAGCCATACAAAAGCTTGATAAAGGGCTGTATGAGCATGCCTTTTGCAAAATGTACCCTGATTTTATAGGGGGTGATGATGATTTTGTAAATATTATGCATGCTGACGGCGCTGGTACCAAAAGCATTTTGGCTTACCTGTACTGGAAAGAAACAGGCGATATAAGTGTGTGGAAGGGTATTGCACAGGATGCCGTAGCAATGAACCTTGACGACCTGTTGTGCGCAGGCATATACAATAACCTGTTGTTTTCATCCACCATTGACCGTAATAAAACCTTAATTTCCGGCGATGTGCTTGAACAGGTAATAAACGGTACACAGGAGTTTTTTGACGAACTGAAAAAGTTCGGCATCAATATTCAGTACCTGGGCGGCGAAACCGCCGATGTGGGCGATGTGGTACGCACTATTGCTGTAAACGGCACTATGATGGGCCGCTGGCAAAAAAAGGGGGTTATTACCAACAACAAAATAAAGCCGGGCAACATAGTGGTCGGATTTGCTTCTAACGGCCGGGCTGTTTACGAAAGAATGTATAACAGCGGTATAGGTAGCAACGGCCTTACAAGTGCCCGGCACGACATATTAAACAAGCACTATGCCAAAAATTATCCCGAAACCTATGAACCTGCTTTAAATGAAGCAGTTGTATACATTGGAAAACATAAAATGACTGATAAACTACCGGTTACAGGCCCCGGATATGAAGATTTAGAACAGGATGATTTGAATATTGGCAGGCTGCTGCTTAGCCCCACCCGTACGTATGCCCCTTTGATGAAAGTGCTGCTGGAAAATTACTTTGACAAGATTGACGGCGCCATACATTGCAGCGGCGGCGGGCAAACAAAGTGTATGAAATACCTGCCCGGCCCTATGAAAGTAATTAAGGACAACCTGTTTGAAGCGCCCTTAATTTTTAAACTTATACAGGAAAACAGCGGCGCCGACGACCGCGAAATGTACCAGGTGTTTAACATGGGCCACCGGCTGGAAATTTTTACCGACGAAGCTACCGCCTTTAAAATGATAAACGATGCCAATGCCCTGGGTATTGAAGCCCAGATTATAGGCCGGGTAGATGAAAGCGATAAGAAGGAGCTGTGTTTAAATGTAAAGGGGCAAAAAATTGTGTATCTATTTTAGATTGGACCTGTCCCGAATGAATTGTTGAGAGTATGCAGTTACCATTTTCAACCCCGGTTAATATGCGCATTCTTCCACCTGTTCTTTCTTAAAGGCGAATGGCTGGTGCGCTAATAGAACACCATCATAATAGCGGGCAGCCTCGTCAAGTATGGCGCAAATTTCATCGTAGGTTTTGGCCACCACCAATTTATTCCTGAACTCCTTAATATTTGGAAAACCTTTAAGATAATTGGTGTAATGGCTGCGCATCTCCAGTATGCCCAGCACTTCGCCTTTCCACTCAATAGCGCGGTGCAGGTGCTCTTTTACCACGGCTACACGCTGGTGTATAGTGGGCGGCGCAAGGTGTTCGCCTGTTTGTATATAATGTTTTACCTCGTTAAAAATCCAGGGGTAACCTATGGCGCCGCGGCCAATCATTATCCCATCTACGCCATAACGGTTTTTGTACTCCTGCGCTTTTACTGGGCTGTTAATATCACCATTACCAAATATAGGTATGTGTATGCGGGGGTTGTTTTTTACTTTGGCAATCCATGTCCAGTCGGCCTCGCCTTTATACATCTGGCTGCGTGTACGGCCATGTATGCTAAGAGCTTGTATGCCAACGTCCTGCAGGCGTTCAGCCACTTCCATAATATTAATGCTGTCAAAATCCCAGCCAAGGCGGGTTTTAACAGTAACCGGTTTTTTGGTACCGTTTACCACTGCCCTGGTAAGGCGAACCATCAAATCAATATCTTTCAATACTCCTGCGCCGGCCCCTTTGCACACTACCTTTTTTACGGGGCAGCCAAAATTTATATCCACCAGGTCGGGGTCAACGGCCTCTACAATACCTGCGCTCATGCCCATTGCTTCTTCGTCACCGCCAAAAATCTGTATTCCCACAGGTCGCTCGTAGTCAAAAATATCCAGTTTGCGCCGGCTTTTAATAGCATCGCGTATCAACCCTTCGCTGCTTATAAACTCGGTGTACATCAAATCCGCACCATGCGTTTTACATACCGCACGAAAAGGCGGGTCGCTCACATCCTCCATGGGCGCCAGCAATAATGGAAAATCGGGCAATACTATGTTTCCTATCTTCACCATGTTTAATCCGCCGGTATAATTATCTTGCAGCCGGCAAAAAAAGAATTGCAAATTTACGCCGTTATTTATGAATGATATGATTGAAAAGGAAAGATTTTCGCCAGCCATGCAATTGGCAATATTACTTATTGCCTTTGGCGTATGCTATATTATTGGCGGCCTTATTACCATTACGGTAGCATCGGCTTACCTGCACCAGCCTGCCGGTACGGTTTTAAGCAACCCGAAACTGATTGAAGAAAATGCAACACTCTCAAGAATACTTCAGGTGTCAGTATCTTTTTGCATGTTTGGTTTGCCGGCAATCATTTTTGCTTTTATAATAAACAAACAAAAAGGGCTGTCAGTACTTGGCTTTAACAGGGCCGTAAGCGGGCGGCAGGTTTTATACGCGGCGATAATTATTGTTGCAGCTTTATGGGTTAGCGATGCGCTTGGCCTGTTAAACCAAATTATACCCGTGCCTGCACACAACGCCGCCTATTTTAAGCAACTGGAGGATGAATACACCAGCCAAACTGTTACTTTGCTTGACATGAAAGATTTTGGGGGTTATTTAATGTCTCTGTTTATTATTGGTCTTCTGCCTGCAGTACTTGAAGAACTTATATTCAGGGCATGCCTGCAAAAAATTCTAATAGGCTTATCGAAAAATGCTTTCCTCGGCATATTTATTACCAGCCTTGCCTTTGCCTGGATACACTTTAGTTATTATGGTTTTTTATCGCGCTTTTTCCTGGGTATTGTGCTGGGTTACATGTTTTATTACAGTAAAAATATTTGGTTTAATGCAGGGTTTCATCTCATCAATAATTCCATTGGCGTTACCCTTATATACAT
>DASZUX010000539.1:0-6152 GCA_035547455.1 Chitinophagaceae bacterium | reverse complement strand
CTTTGGCGGGCAGTGCGTTCGATGGGAAAATACTCGTCGAGGTTAAAGGTCGTTACGTTCTTAAATCTCAGGCCCTCTTCCCCGTGCAGGCGTACCAACTCGGCATACATGATTATTGGGGTAGAACCTGTAGCCAGGCCCAGCACACATTTGTCGCCAGACCTTTGTTTTTGCCTTATTAAATGGGCAATTTCAGCAGCAACGTAAGCCGAACCGCTTTTTGTGTTTGGAAAGATCTCAACGTGAATTTTTTCGAACGAGTCTACCATGCTCATAAATATGTATTGTTTGATTGAAGAATTGGTATGGCTAAAGCACAATACTGTAAAAAGTGAGCGACAAATATAATTTGTAATAAAAGGAATTTTTATTTTTTTTGAAAAATTACACCCAGGTAACCTGCCAGCCTTGCTGTACAGGCAGCAAAAAGGCCCTCAAAGGGGCCTTCTAAATCAACTGCTGTTAAAAAACTATGGTCTTCTATGTGCATTGCTGCTGCTGGGCCGGCTTTGGGCAGGCCTTGGCTGCTGCCGTGTTTGCTGCCGGCTAACCTGCTGCTGTGGCTGACCCCCTGTCTCCTGCACCCTGTTTCTAAAGGTTACCTGCCTGTTGGGAACAATGTTTACAGGGGTATTACCGCGTTGAAACCCGTTCTGCTGCCTGTTGGTATTATGCACTGCCTGCCGGGCAGGTTGCTGCTGATTGGCAGGCCGCTGGTTTACGGGGCGCTGAGGCTGTACATTACCGGGCCGGTTTTGCCCCGGCTGGTAACGCGGTTGCTGCTGCACAGGCTGCTGGTTGTTATGGTTAATATTGCTGCGGTTATTGTTGTAACTACCCGGCCTGTTTACATCAGTGTGCTGCACAGTCTGGCGCAGGTTACCCGCTGGTCTTACGGCAGGCCTGTACATTTGTATACTGCCCCTGTTAATAACAGTCGTACCGGGTGTACGTACATTATGTATAGGCATCGCAGTCACACGGGTGCGGGTGTACCTTTCAACATCTCTCCTGTCCGGGCCTGCTACAAACCTTGCATTATGGTACATATTTACACGATTTATGATAGTAGTATTATGTATTACAGTTACGTTCCTGCTCCTGTCAATGCAATATTGGTTAAAATGACCGCTGGTTATATAAGCGCGGGGGCAAAAGTTCCACCTGTCAGCAGGCATATACCCACCAAAGCCTATATTAACGCCAATACTTATGCCCGGTGCAAGGGGCGCCCATCCATAATAATCACCACCTGTACGCCAGCTAACCCAGGCAGGAGCCCATTCATAACCGGGCACCCATAACCAATGACCGCGAAAAGCCCAACGGCCATAATGGAAAGGCGCCCAGCCCCAGCTATAGTTTGACACCCAAACCCACCCGGCATCACTATATGCCCAGTTACCATCGGTATAATAGGGCACAAAACCAGGCTGGTTACTCACCCATACCTGCCCGTATTCAGGGTCATTTTCCCATGTACCATAAGGGCTTAATGCATTGTAAAAGGCATTAAAATCAACATCCTGCTGCTCGTCCACATCAGCACCCTGGTCGTCAAACTGGTTGTCCTGCATGGAGGGATCAGGCTGGTTGTAATAATAGTCATCGCTACTTTGAGCGCTGGCATATTTTGGGGTGCTGCAGGAAAGGGCCAAAGCAGCTATACCTAAAGCCCCAAGTATTGTGTCGAATTTCGCTTTCATAATTCTTTTATATTAAGAGGTATAAAATTTATTTACCTCCTTTATGACGGTTAAAGAAAGGCAAGGTTAACACCCCGAAAAAGGTTTTTGGGTATTTTATGAAAGCTTTTGCATTTGCTGGCCGGTGTCATTAAAAAGCAAGGCTATATAGCTACATGAAACCGCATTGAAACCACATGCACAGGGCCACGGTCTTTATTATAACCGGGATGAGCAATAAATTGGTAATCCGGGCTTATAAACAGGTAATGAAGTAAATTGAGTGAGTAATAAACTTCAACTATTTGTTCCGATCCGTAAGTAAGCCTGCCGTCACCTATTAAAAATCCATACCCGCCTTTTGAAAGGTAGGCTCTATGGCCATCAGACAACCAGTTTGCCACACAGGCTATTCCCAGCTCATCGTCCTTTCGTTTCCACAGTTTTCCGTCCAGCATAAACCCGGAAGAAGCGCTTCTGTCAATTTCTGTAAATGCCCATGTTTCGTTCTTGCCATCATTCCAACTGCCCTTTGCATAAAGGTGCATGAACCCTCCATTTTGGTTAATAGCAAAATAGTATCCCCATTTGCTTCTCCCTTCCATGCGGGTCTGGGTAATATCAGGTATATTGCCAGGTGGTAAGTTTAATGCCTGCGCGTAATCGCCCATATCGGCCTTATTCCAAAAAACGCCTGCATGAAAGCTGGTTGCCTGGTTTTCCCCTGCTTTAAAAACATTATTGTTTGCTATTTCCCAAACCATGCCCATAGCCTTACCGGGTTTCCACTGCAGGTTCATCCCATTTGCCTCAACAGGTACAAAAGTGTTTGCATACTTAAACGCCCAGTTTTTTATTATGGCCTGTATTACTGCGCCAAAAGTGTAACCTCTTGTATTGGCGGGGTAATCCCAGGCACCATGCCCCATTAGCGACCAGTTAAGAAACTGCGTACGCGGGTCATGGGATATTTCTACATTACCAAAAAAATCAGTAAGGCTAAACTTGCCTGCCAATACGGATATATAATTGCTGCTGCTAAATTCTGCTACCTGGTTAACATCATCATCAATTTGTTCTTTCGGGCCAGCAAGCGGGAAACGATGTTCAATATATAACCTGGCTATGTACGGTTTGGGTGCGGGGTTTCCCACCCGGTATATTTCACCGTTTGGGAAACCGGCAATACCCAATGTTTTACTAAGCCCCTTACCGCCTGCAACCTCCGGGTTAAAAACAATATATGAATGTGGTGCAAAAACAAACGCAGTAAATAAGGTACCCGTTAAAGATGCCTTTACCGGCTCATGGGGAAGCAAGCTGTTTTGCCCCTGGTATGGCGAATTAAAGTTAAAATGATACTGGGGTATAAGCGTTGACTGAAAATGAACAGAAAGCTTTTTATTGATAGCAGTATCTGGCTGCTGTGCGCTGACAGTGTGTTGTTGTAATAAAACCAGCAGGGGCAATATTAAAAGGGCTTTTTTCATGCGGCTGCAAAGGTAACCGGCCCTAAATATGCCATATCATTACAGTCAATATTTCTTTATACAACAATGTTTCAAAAAACAACACCGTTTATTCCAGCTCTTTTAAACTGCACCATTTTTCATGCGGTGCGTTGCCCAGTTTTCAAGCATAGCTACCAGCCTGCTTAACTGTATAGGTTTGCTTATATAGTCGTCCATACCAGAGGCGAGGCATTCGTCCTGGTCTTCCCGGGTAGCATTGGCTGTCATGGCTATTATAACAGGCTGCGGTTGCTGCTGCCTGCGTATTATCCGGGTGGTTTCAAGTCCATCAATCTCCGGCATCTGTACATCCATAAAAATAACATCGTAATTATCAGCCACTACTTTCTCCAGCACTTCCTGGCCGTTTTCAGCAAGGTGCGGTGTATAGCCCAATTTATTAAGCACATGTATCATCAAACGCTGGTTAATTACATTATCTTCTGCAATAAGTATCCTGAGCGGAAAATTTGCAGCCATGTTGGCATGATTTCTAATGTTATTACCTGCGTTAAGTGCTGCGTCCTGCCTTTCTTTTGTTTTAAGGCTATTAATAATGCATTTGTACAATTGCTGCTGCTTAACCGGTTTATGCAACACTGTGCTAAAAAGGTTTAAATAATGCCTCGAATGTTCATCTCCTACAGAACTTAACAGTACTACCGGCAGGCCAGGCACTGCTTCATGCAGCTTTTTTGCCAGGTCTATGCCGTCCATTTCGGGCATGTGCATATCTGTTATCACCAGGTCAAACCTGCGGCCTTCGGCCACCATCTGCAATGCTTCTTTGCCTGATGACGCCAGCACCGGTGTTAATGTCCATTGCTCAAGCTGCGAATGCAGTATGCGCCTGTTTGTTGAGTTATCATCAACAATCAATATGCGTTTGCCGGCCAGCTCCGGGTGGTTAAAATGTACATATTTGCGTTGCGGCTGTGCACTGGCAGCAATAACAATATTGAACCTGAAAGTGGTGCCTTCACCCACCTTGCTTTCCACCTCAATATTGCCACCCATAAGCGCCACCAGTTTCTGGCAAATGACAAGCCCCAGCCCGGTACCGCCATATTTGCGCGTAGTGGATGAATCAACCTGTGAAAATGCCCTGAACAGGCGGTGCGCTTTTTCTGCAGGTATGCCTATACCTGTATCTTTAACTTCAAATAAAATATTTAACTGACCCTGCCCGGGCGGCTCTCCCAGGTGCACACCAATAAACACTTCGCCTTTATGGGTAAATTTTATGGCGTTTCCTGTAAGGTTCATCAGCACCTGCCGCAGCCGGTGCACATCTCCCACCACCTGCGGGGGTACATTATAGTCAATCTCGTACACAAGGTCAATACCATTTTTAGCTGCATTGCCGGCAAATACATCCATTACCTCCTCAACACAACCGCGCAGGTCAAAATCAGCTTTTTCGAGCTCCATATTGCCCGACTCAATCTTTGAAAAATCAAGTATATCGTTTATAACCGACATCAGGCTTTCGCCGCAGCTTTTTATTGTGCTTGCATATTCCTCCTGCTCAGCAGTCAGTTCAGTATCAGCCAGCAATGACGACATGCCTATTACGCCGTTTAGCGGTGTACGTATTTCGTGGCTCATAGTAGCAAGAAAAACACTTTTGGCGCGGTTGGCACGTTCGGCCTCCAGCCTTGCAGTTTCTTCGTTTTGTCGTGCTTTTTTCTCCTGTTCAATTGAAAGGGCCAATTGCATAGTACGCTCTTCCACCTGGCATTCAAGGGTTTCTTTCTGCCGCTTTATGATGCGGACCCTTATGCTGAATACTGCCCAGGCAGCCCCGGCAACCGCAAGTATAGCCAACGCCCGAAACCACAAGGTTTGCCAAAACGGCGGTGTTATTACTAACTGCAGGGCCAACTGGTTGGCTGACCAATTGCCCTCGTTATCAAGTCCCCGCACTTTAAATGTGTAGTTTCCAGGGTCAAGGTTAGTATAATTGGCAATACGCCCCGTGCCGGCCTCAATCCAGTTATCATCAAACCCTTCCAGCATATACTGGTAACGTTTTTTGCCTGAAGGACAGTAATTTAGCGATGCAAACTGGAAGGCAATAACGGATTGCCTGTAAGAGATTGTAATGCTTTTCGTTTCGGAGATATTTTGGTTAAGCGGCGTTTTGTGTAACGTTTCAGAAACCGCCACCGGCTGGTTAAACATCCTGAAATCGGTAAATACCAACGGCGGCTGGAAAGATAAACGTTTAATACTATCAGGGTTAAAGTAATTAAACCCGTTATTGCCGCCAAAATACATGTTCCCGTCATGTGTTTTGCACGATGCCATTTCTTTAAACTCATCTCCCTGCAAGCCATCGGCAGTAGTATAGTTTTCAAACTTGCCTGCTGCCCGGTTAAATTTTGATAGCCCCTTATTAGTGCCTATCCACATATTACCGCCATCATCCTGCAATATGCCGAATATCATATTATTTGGCAGACCATCGGCGGTAGTGTACACCTTAAACACATTTTTATCGGGATCAAAGTAATTAAGACCGGTGTTAGTGCCAATCCAAAGCTTGCCGTCGCTGTCGCCGCATATTGTTTGCAGCACATTATCGCTAATACTGTTTTTATGGTCGTCGTGCAGGTAGCGTACAAAACGGTTATTGGTTTGGTCAAACATATTCAGCCCGCCACCTTCTGTGCTAATCCATAACCGTCCTTTCACATCTTGAAATAAGCAATAAATTTTATCGCTGCTAAGGCTGTTAGGATTTTTAGCGTCATAGCGGTAATGTATAAACTTATCTTTCGCCGGGTTATACAAATTAAGCCCGTTGCCATACGTGGCTACCCATATATTATGCTGCCTGTCCTGGTAGGTAAACCATACGTTATTGCCGCTTATACTACCTGTATCCAGCGGGTTATGTGTATAATTTTTAAATGTTTTGGTTGCGGGATTATATACAGAAAGGCCGTCTGCC
>DASZUX010000538.1:0-13224 GCA_035547455.1 Chitinophagaceae bacterium | reverse complement strand
GTCGTTCCAGCATACGCATAATAAGCCTCTGCATCCAGGCCGGCGGGCACTTATATATAGGTAAATGCCTGCCCAACCGGTATAAAGGCGGCAGCTCATTTTCCGTTTTGGAAGAGGAGAGAAGCACAACTTTTGTTTGGGGAAAAACTTTTGCAATTTCCGTAGCCAGCATACCGCCGAATGATAACCCGACGATTAAGGCATCACCTGGTATATTTTTGGCTTCTTTAAGCCGTAAAGCATAATGCGGTAAGCTTTCTTTGGGCAAAGGCTCTATCCACTTAATAAACACAGCCTCACAATAGCCGAGGTCCAAAAGCCCGAACACCGTTTCATCTGCGCCAAGACCTGAAATAAAGTACACCTGCATTCACATGGTTTACATTGCTTTTACAAGGTAGTAATTTTTTTTACCTCTTTGCACCAGCAAATATTTATTATGCAACAGCAAACCGCTGTTAACCGGCATTTGCATGCTTTCAACTTTTGTGCGGTTAATGCTTATGCCGCCGTTTTGTACCATTTTGCGGGCCTCGCCCTTGCTGGGCAATATGCCGGTTTCTGCAAGAAATGATACAACGTCAACCCCTTCGTCAAGCCTTGCTTTTGCAAAATTAAATCTTACTACGCCTTCCATATTTTCCAGGTCGTCAACGCTAAGCGTTTCGGCAGGGGCATCCTGGTTGGCAAAAAGCTTCCCGGTTGTTTCAATAGCCTTGTTATACTCATCTTCGCCATGCACAAAAACGGTTATATGCTTGGCAAGCTCTTTCTGCAATACCCTTTTTGACGCATCTTTATCATGCTCTTCGGTAAGAGCGGCTATATCTTCCTGTGTCAGAAATGTAAAGATCTTTATCCATTTTTTGGCGTCTTCATCGGCAGCATTCAGCCAAAACTGGTAAAACTGGTATGGAGATGTTCTTACGGGGTCAAGCCATACATTTCCTTTCTCGGTTTTGCCAAACTTGGTGCCGTCTGCCTTGGTAAGCAAGGGACAGGTAAAAGCAAAAGCCTCGCCGCCGGCTTTACGGCGTATCAGTTCCGTGCCAGTAACAATATTGCCCCATTGGTCGCTGCCACCCATTTGCAGCTTGCAGTTTTTATTGGTGTACAGCCAGTAAAAATCGTATCCCTGCATCAACTGGTAAGCAAATTCAGTATAGCTTATACCCGCGTCCCCTTCAATTCTTTTCTTCACGCTATCCTTGGCCATCATATAATTAACGGTAATAAACTTGCCCACGTCGCGCAAAAAGTGGATAAACGATATATCTTTAAACCAGTCGTAATTATTCACCATTATGGCAGCGTTAGGCTTCTGGGGGTCAAAATCCAAAAACCTTTCCAGTTGTTTTTTTACGCCAGCCATATTTTTTTGTAATTGTTCTTCACTCAGCAGGTTACGTTCTTCACTTTTGCCGCTGGGGTCGCCAATCATACCTGTTGCGCCACCCACCAATGCAAATGGCTTATGTCCTGCCCGCTGCATGTGTACCAGCAGTAAAATTGGCACCAGGCTGCCCACATGTAAACTGTCGGCAGTAGGATCAAAGCCAATATACCCGGCGGTCATTTCTTTTAAAAGTTGCTCTTCTGTCCCTGGCATAATGTCCTGTATCATGCCTCTCCACTGCAATTCTGCTATAAGGTTCATTCCGTAATTTTCGGGCAAAAGTAGCTTTTGTTAAGATTTATTGCAATAGTGTATGTGTTTACGTGCTTATGGTTAAGGTATATTTAAAGCCTGTTTTAGGCTTTGTATCTCATCTTTTCGCGATATTTGACCATATAAAGGATTTTTATTAAATGATGCAGTGTAGTGTTTAAATGCTGAATAACCCGTTTAATAAATATGCTTCAACAATTAATCTGTCTTTATAAAAACGAATTACCAGTTAAACTTGCGACAATGAAAAACTCGTTAGCCCTTTTTTTTTGTTTGCTGGCAGCAACTGCTACAATATCAGCGCAGTCAGACTACAACAACGATTGGATTGACTACGGTAAAACTTATTATAAATTTAAAGTAGGCACTTTTGGCACTGATTATGAAGGTGTACCGGTAAAAAAAGGGGTGGTACGTATTACAAAAGCGGGGCTTGCTTCAGCCGGGCTTGATATGGTGCCGGTTGAACAATTGCAATTGTGGCGCAACGGGCAGGAAGTTCCGGTTTATACATCAATAGCAAGCGGGCTGCCAGGCAATGCTGATTATATTGAATTTTGGGGCGAGGCGGAAGACGGCAAGCCGGATGAAGCGCTTTATAAGTTTTCCGCTTACCAGCTAAGCAATTACTGGAGCCTTGAGACTGACTCTGCAAGTTATTTCTTAACAGTAAACCCGGGCGCTAACAAGCGTTATACAACCGTTACCAATGCAGTTGGCTCTGCGACTATACAACCCGAAAAATATTTTACCTATACTATAGGCAAATATTTCAGGGAACAAATGAGCTATGGGTATGGCCCGGTAACCCAGGGTATCAGCCTGCACTCATCATCCTACGATGCAGGTGAAGGGTTTACCAGCTACCTGAGCGGTGGCGGCACCTCGTGGCAAAGCCCGGAACTTTTTGTAGATATGACTTCGGGCCAGAAAATGACAGTCCGGTTTAATTTTGCAGGGTCGGCACTTAATAGCAGGAACGTGGTTTCGTCAATTGACAATACGCCGCTGTCAACTTTCGCGCTGAATAACTTTAACACGATAAATAAGGTAATAACCGGTGTTGACCCTTCTGTTATCACTAACGATAACGCTTTTTTCTATTTCCAGGATCAAACAACCGGAGACAACGACAATTTTGTAATGTCGCAGATAGAAATGGACTACCCGCGCAAATTTAATTTTGGCGGTCACACGGCTTTTGAGTTTTACCTGCCTGCGTCAGACACGGGCCGTTATTTGAAAATTATCAACTTTAGCAGTAACGGTGTTGCGCCGGTGTTGTATGATATTGATGGTGGTAAGCGTTACGTGGCAGATATAACCATTGCAGATACAGTGCGATTTTTGCTGCAGCCTTCCGCACAACAATATCACCTGGTGCTGGTAAGGGGCGATGGCTCGGCAGCCACATCAATTACCACCATAACACAACGCAGTTTTACAGACTTTTCAAAGCCTGCTAACCAGGGGGATTATCTCATCATTACTAACCCGGTATTGTATGGCAGCGGCAGTAACAATTATATTGAGCAGTACCGAGATTACCGCCACTCCGATTCAGGCGGTGGTTATAATGCCAAAATAATTGATATTACCGACCTTGAAGACCAATTTGCTTATGGCATTAAATGGCACCCGCTGGCGATTAAGAATTTTTTGCGTTATGCAAGAAATACATTTGCCGTAAAACCTGCTTTCGCATTTTTGATAGGCAAAGGTGTTGAATACGGCGTGTACAGGATGAATGAAACTGACCCGCTGGTACTGCAAACTAACCTTGTACCTACATTTGGCACACCCGGTTCTGATAACCTTATGGCATCTGATGATTATGACCCGGTACCGGCTACGCCAATAGGCAGGTTATCTGCTGTAAGCCCGGCAGAGGTAGGGGCTTATCTTGCCAAAATACAGCAATACGAAAAGGCGCAGCAGGATACCATGCAAACCGTTGAAGCAAAGGGATGGATGAAAAATGTACTGCAGCTTGTTGGGGTTAATGATGCGGCGCTCGGGGTGGAACTGGACGGCTATATGAACAATTATGCCTCCATTATAAGCGACACTTCTTTTGGTGGAAGCGTTACCACGTTCAGTAAAGCCGGCGACCCGGCGCAATACCCGCAGCAGGTAACCAACTTTACCAATATTTTTAACCGTGGCAGTGCATTGGTAAACTATTTCGGTCATTCATCGTCCACAGATCTTGATTTTAGTCTTGATAACCCGGCCAACTATAATAATACAGGCAAATACCCTGTATTTATAGTAAACGGCTGCCTGGCAGGCAATATATTTGATTATGATGCAGCAAGGTTAAGCCACCTGTCAACCATCTCTGAAAAATTTGTACTGCAGCCGCAAAAGGGCGCTATAGGTTACCTTTCAACCAGCAGTTTTGGCGTGGTAGGTTACCTGAATGCTTTTACCAGCCAGTTTTATAAATCAATTACTGCAAGACAATATGGTAAAGGGTTTGGTATAATTATGAAAGATGCCATAGGGGCCGCTTTTAACGCATTTGGGGCTTCGGATTTTTATGCTAAAATTCATGCGGAGCAATTTACCTTTCATGGCGATCCTGCTTTAAAAATCAATTCATTTGCGAAACCCGATTTTGCCATACAGCAAAACAGTATAACTGCCAGCCCTTCATTTATATCTGTGGCGGACGATTCTTTTTCCGTTAAGATTGTAATTACCAACCTTGGCAAGGCTACTAACGACTCCGTACACTTTTCATTATTGCGTAAAGTATCCGGCGGGGCTGCAATAAAGGTGTTTTCCAAAGAGTTTTATGGTATTAAAACCGCAGATTCCGTTACAGTGCGTATTCCTGTTGAACCAACAAAAGACAAAGGCAATATTACCTTTACAGCATGGATTGATGACAACAGCAAAATAGGTGAGCTAAATGAATCAAATAACAAGGCCGACATTACTATTACCATATCATCAGCAGAAATAAGACCGGTTTATCCTTATAATTATGCCATTGTTAATACTTCGTCTGTTACGCTTGCAGCTTCTACCGCTGACCCGCTGGATACTGTAAAACAATACAAAATAGAAGTGGATACGACTGCACTTTTTAACTCAGGTGTAAAAACCAGTTATCAAATTACCTCGGGGGGCGGGGTGATTCAAAAAACCATCTTGCTGCCGCTTGACAATACAGTGTATTACTGGCGGGTATCACCTGCAACCAATACCCACTGGAACCAGTTTTCATTTATACACCGCAGTGCGGGCAATGCCGGGTTTGAGCAGGCGCATTTTTACCAGCATACACAATCATCAACAAATAAACTGGTGCTTGATTCGGTATTGCGCAAATTTAATTTTTCAAATGCGCAGGTAAACCTTTTTGTTAAGCAGGCTATTTACCCTTACGGGGGAAGCGAGGACGCTGATTTTAGTGTGGCAGTAAACGGCACATTCGTAGCGCAAAGTGCTTGTGTAGGGTCATCAGTAATATTCAATGTTTTTGACCCGCTTACATTTAAAGTGTATGCTAATACTACTAACCCTAATGGGGCGGCGCCAAGTTGCAAACTTGTTACCAACAACGATTTTGAGTTTTACGTAGACGATCCCATTAGCAGGGACAGTGCCGTAAGTTTTCTTGACCATTTTGTACATGATGGCGATTATGTAGTGGCAAGAAGCATTGATGTGCCGGCTAACCTTGCCCCGCAATGGGCGCAGGATACCCTAACGTATGGCCATAATAACTCTCTGTATAACCGCTTTAAAGACCAGGGGATAGATATAGATGGCTACTCCTTTCCCCGCTGCTATATTTTTATCTTCAAGAAAAACGATTCAGCGCATTTTTCACCTGTAACGGTGTATTCAAACGGTTATTATGATGCTATTAATGCGCAGCGAAATATTAATGTGGCTGATACCATCGGGTACCTGTCTTCACCCAAATTCGGTCCAGGCAAAGCATGGAGTAAATTAACCTGGCAGGGATATAATGAGAATGATAATAACATATCCTCGCTTAATGTAATAGGTGTTGACACCACGAATACTGAACAGGTATTATATACCCTTGACAAAGCAACTACTACAAAAGATATTTCCGCTGTAGATGCTAAAAAATACCCTTATATTAAACTGCAGTTACGTACGCAGGATTCACTCACCGCGAGGCCATACCAGTTACAAAACTGGACGGTGGAATATACGCCGGTGGCCGAGGGAGCGGTAGCGCCCAATATTGGCATAAACCTGCCAGACAGTATAAATTTCCCCGATGAAGTAAATACCAAACACGACACGCTGCAGGGGTACGTGGTATTTAAAAATGTGAGTATATCAAACTTTGCCCCTTTAAAAGTTAAGCTTGTATTGACTGACAGTGCCGGGGCGGCTTACACGTTTGAGCTGCCGCGTGCAAAAGCTCTTGCAGCGGGTGATACAGCCCATGTATCATTTAATATTGATGTAATGGCTTTACCTGCAGCTACCTATAGCTTTAACCTGCTTGTGAACAGCGATAATGACCAGCCAGAACAGTTTTTGTTTAACAATGCAGTGTATAAAAACATTGTGCTGGATAGACATATTATTTACCCGGCACACCTGCTTTCGTTTACGGCGCAGCCTGCAGGCAAAGGGGTGCAGCTTAGCTGGAAAGCCACCAACGAAATTAACTTTAGCTACTATGGTGTAGAATATGGTACGGATGGCAACAGCTTTGCACAAATTGGTACAGTAGCAGGGGTTAGCGGCAGTGTTGCCGATATAAAGCATTATGGTTACCTGCATGGTGCACCCGTTACAGGTAAAAATTACTACCGCCTTAAAATGGTTGATAAAGACGGCAAATACAGTTACTCAAATATTGTGATGGTTGATTTTGATGCTAATTACAAAGTGCAGGTATATCCCAACCCGTTTACAACGGCGTTGAAAGTTGCTGTTAACGGCGCCGGTGGTGCAAAAAATACAGTTAAAGTACTGGATATGTCTGGCAAGGTAATTATACAGCAAACGTTTACCGGTGGCTTTATAAATCTTGATGTAAGCAGCCTGGCGGCAGGTACCTACATGTTACAGGTTAACGGCAGCGTACAATTGCAGTCATTTAAAGTGCAAAAGCAAAACATGTAAACTTTTAAACCGTGCAGGTTTGTATAGATAATTTATTAACGGGTACAATAAACAGCGGCGTTGCGGCGTATAACAGTGTGCAACAAAATGCTTTGCCTGCAATTCTTGTTGTAACTTAAACCTTATGAAGTGTAAAGGCTGGCTGCTTTTTTTATTGTTTGTAATTTTTTGCAACCTTATGACGAACGCCCAGTTCAGGAAGTACTCCAACGAGTTCCTGAACATAGGTGCGGGCGCACGGGGCCTTGGTATGGGTAGTACACAGGTAGCCAGTGCAGATGATGCTACGGCAGGTTACTGGAATCCCGCAGGGCTGGCAGCCGTTACTGATAACGCCACACTGTCACTAATGCATGCAGATTATTTTGCCGGTATAGGCAAGTATGATTACCTGGCGGGCGCTTTTCCTTTAAAGCAGGGCAACCAAACGCTGGGGCTTTCGCTGCTCCGTTTTGGGGTGGATGATATACCCAATACACTTTTCCTGGTACAGCCGGATGGCTCCATCAATTACAATAATATTCAGTCCTTTTCTTCTGCTGATTACGCTTTTCTTGTGTCTTACGCAAAAACCATAAAAGCAGATGACGACACACGTTTTAGCTGGGGCGGCAATGCTAAAATAATTTACCGCAAAGTCGGCAGCTTTGCCAGTGCCTGGGGGTTTGGTATAGATGCGGGACTTATGTACCGTACTCCAAAATGGCGTTTTGGCCTGGCCGCGCGGGATGTTACCACAACGTTTAATGCATGGTCGTTTTCATTTACCGATGAAGAAAAGCAGGCATTGTATCTTACTGATAATGATATTCCCGTAAAGTCAGAAGAAATTACCGCACCCCGGCTGGTGTTGGGTGCCGGGTACGATTTTGCTTTTGGGGAGAAATTTCACCTGCTGGCGCAAACTGATATGGATATAACGTTTGACGGTAAAAGAAATACCCTTATAAGCTCTAATCCCGTCAGTATTGATCCAAAAATAGGAGTAGAGGCCAACATCAATAATACAGTATTTATACGTGCAGGGGCATCTAACTTTCAGCAGGCACTGGCAGACGGCGATACGCTTAATCAAAAAAAAGTATGGATATTTCAGCCCAGTATAGGGGCGGGGTTTAAAATTGGCAACGTGGTAATTGACTATGCGTTTACCAACCTGGCCAACCAGTCAAACCCCTTATATACCCATGTTTTTTCGTTAAAAATAGACCTTGTGCCAAAAAACAGGGAAGCTGCCTCGCCCAAAAAAGTATATCTTCCTTCGCTGCCCAAAGCGCCTAAACAAAAAACCGGTAAAGTGTATATACCCCACACATGAAAAAAATTGTTTTTATATGGCTGATGGGGCTTGCCTGTTTTACTGCTGCAGCGCAGTACAATAACGGCTGGATTGATTATGCTAAAACCTACTATAAATTTAAGGTGGGCACCACCGGCCTGTACAGGATAACCCAGGGTACACTGGCTGCCGCAGGCCTGGGCAATACACCTGCAGAGCAGTTTCAGCTATGGAGAAACGGGCAGCAGGTAGCTATTTATACAAGCGTAGCTACGGGAGGGCTGCCCGGCGGGGGATATATTGAATTTTGGGGAGAGCGTAATGATGGCAAACCTGATGCCGCCCTTTATAAAAACCCAGCCAACCAGCTATCAAACGCGTTAAGTCTTGAAACAGATACCGCAACCTATTTTTTAACGGTAAACCCTGCAGGCAGTAATATCCGTATAACTGATGCAGGTAATAACGTGGCCGGCAACACCCTTCCGTCTGAGCCATATTTTATGTATGAATACCGGGTAAACTTTCAGCAGAATATTAACTACGGGTATGCCGTGTATTATGGTGAGTATGTGTATTCTTCTACGTACGATGTTGGCGAGTTCTGGAGTACCAATGATATTTATCCCGGTGCCCCTTACAGCATTAATGCCGGCAACCTGTTTGCCGTTGCAGGCGGCCCTTCGGCCAAATTGCAATTAGGCGTTGCGGGTAATTCTTACCTGGGGCGTAATAATTCAACAGGACAGGTTAGGAAGGTAGTAGCGGCTATTAACGGCACGCAGGTAATTAACAACAGTTTGGGCGCAATGGATGCAGCCATTTTTAACAGCGGCGACATTAGCCCGTCATTATTAACCGGCGCTTCAGTTAACCTGTCCATTCAAAACACAAATACCTGGGGAGAGACCAACGATAGAATAGCCGCCAGCTTTATTAGCCTTACTTACCCCCGGCAGTTTAACTTTGGCGGAGCTTCAAATTTTGCTTTCGGCCTGGCTGCCACCAATACCGGATATTACCTGGAGATAACCAACTTTAACGCGGCTGGCAGCACGCCTGTGCTGTACGATTTAACAGGTGGTAAGCGGTATACAGCCAACACAGCAACCGCAGGCGTACTTAAGTTTGTGCTGCCTGCATTTAACAGCCGGCATAGCCTGGTTCTTGTAAGCGAGGCGGCATCAAACATCGGTAATGTAACCGGCCTGCAGCAGCGCAACTTTATAAACTTTGGCAACACTGCCAACCAGGGCGATTACATTATCATCACCAACAAAATATTTATGGCTGATGATAACGTTGCAGGGCAATATGCCGGTTACCGCGGCAGCGTAGCCGGTGGCAGTTATCACCCAAAAGTATATGACATAGACGAATTGGTTGACCAGTTTGCTTTTGGAATAAAAAAGCACCCGCTCAGCATAAAAAATTTCCTGGCTTATGCACGCCGCAACTTTAGCATTAAGCCAAAGTTTTGCCTGCTGATAGGCAAGGCAGTAACTTACAATGAATACCGCCTTAATGAATCATCACGGTTTGCAGACCAGTTAAACCTGGTGCCTACGTTTGGATGGCCTGCATCAGACAACCTGCTGGCATCAGATGATTATTACCCTTTGCCTGCTACGCCCATAGGCAGGATTGCAGCTATAAAATCATCTGAAGTACTGGACTATCTCGACAAAATCAAAACATACGAGCAGGCGCAGAATGATACTACGGCTGTTGCCGAAACCATAGACAATAAGGCATGGATGAAAACCATGATACATATTGTAGGCGCTAACAGCGATCCGGGTCTTGACCAAACGCTTACGGATGATGAAAACAGGTATAAAAATACCATAAGCGGCCCTTTGTATGGCGCCAATGTGTATAGCTTTAATACCACCAGTGTAACCTCTGCCCCTGCGGCAGACGCCCTGCTTACAAAGCTTTTTGCCAATGGCATAAGCGTACTAAATTATTTTGGCCACTCGGCTTCCACTACACTGGATTACAACCTGAGCAGACCGGACCAGCACCCTAACCCCGGCAAGTACCCGCTGTTTGTTGTAAACGGCTGTAATGCCGGTAATATCTATTCGTTTGATACAACAAGGGTAGCTTCCATTACCTCGCTGTCTGAATTGTTTGTGCTGGCTAAAAACCTTGGCGCTATTGGCTTTTTAGCAAGTACCCATTTTGGGGTTGATACTTATTTAGATGTGTTTAATGATGCATTTTACAGAAATCTTGCCTCGCCGGAAGGGTATAACCACCCGGTAAGCACCAATATAATGGCAGGATTAAATACATTGGTAACAAGCGCGCGTTATGCAGACTCCGTATCATTCCTGCTGCACGCGGAAGAGAGCGTGCTTCACGGCGACCCGGCATTAAAGATAAATGCCCAGCCACGTGCTGATTTTGCCGTTGAAGACCCCCAGGTAAGCATTAACCCGTCGTTTATATCTGTAGCGGATAACAGTTTTACCATAAAAGCTGCATTCTATAATCTCGGCAGTGTGCCACCCGGCGATTCTGTGTCGGTGCTTATCACCCGCAAATATCCTGATGGCAGCAGCGCTACTCTGTTATCAAAACGCCTGCCCGTAACAAAATATATTGACTCTATAAGTGTTGCCGTGCCTGTTGTACCTACGCGGGATAAGGGGCAGAATTCAATCACGGTTTCCATAGATGCAGACCAGCAATATGCTGAATTAAGTGAAATGAACAACAGCGTAACCAAACAGTTTGTTATTTACGAGGATGAGCTTACACCGGTGTACCCTTATAATTTTGCTATTGTAAGCAAAAACAATATTAAACTGGTTGCATCCACAGCTAACCCAGTAATGCCGGCACAGCAATACGCCATGGAGTTGGATACTACCGAATTATTTAATTCTCCTGCCAAAATAAACAAGACGGTAACTTCTGTCGGCGGTGAAATTGAATTTGATCCATCCACCACGTTTACCGACAGTACAGTGTACTACTGGCGCGTGGCGCCGGTACCTGCCAGCGGGCCTTATCATTGGAATACCAGCAGTTTTGTGTACATAGGCAACGGCGGCGGGGCAGGGTTTAACCAAAGCCACCTGTACCAGCACTTAAAGTCAAGTTTAAACAGGATTGAATTAGACAGTACTACACGCGCCTGGAGCTTTGATAAGATAGTGTCGCTGTTTAACCTTACCAATACGGTTTATGACGGGGTACCCGGTTCGCCGCAGTCCGCGGAGGATGCGTTTGCCATAAGCATTAACAACAAACGTATAGCATCGGGCGCATGCCTTGGTCATTCCATTATATTTAATGTGTTTAACCCGCTTACGCTGCAGCCATTATACAACCAGGCATCCCCTTCTACCACCGGTACGGGTACTTATGGCGGTTTTATGGGCAGTGCGGGTACCTGCAGCGTGGGAACCGAACATGCAGGCACACAGTTTGATTTTGAATTTGCTTATAATACCATGGACGGCCGTAATAAGATGGCTGCTTTTATGGCATGGGTGCCTGCGGGTTATATTGTAAGCGCAAGGGTGATTATCAACAAGCCTTATAACGACCCGCAAACTTACGCGCCCACCTGGAAGAACGACCCCCTTGTAAACAATACTAACCTGTATTACAGCCTTAAAAATGCTGGCTTTGCGGCGTTAGATGATTATACATTTGCACGTGCGTGGATATTCTTGTACCGCAAAAACAGCAACCTGTTAACACCGTCGTATGCATTTACACCCGGATTAACCGGTGTGCTTGACACTACATTGAATATAAGTTCGGCAGATACATTGGGATATATTACTTCACCGCAGTTTGGGCCGGCAAAAGCATGGAAACAGGTTAAATGGCGCGGTAATGCAGCAGAAGCCGCCGCAGGCGATGCGCCCGTAGTTAGTGTAATTGGTATTGCCCCATCGGGCGCGCAAACAGTATTGTATAACCTTACTAAAAACCAGCAGGACTTTGATATTTCATCCGTAAGCACAGCCGCATATCCTAATCTTATGCTGCGTATGCGTAATGCAGATAGTATTAACCTTACCCCTTACCAGTTGCGCTACTGGCGCGTGCTGTACGATGCTATGCCCGAAGGAGCGCTTGCACCCAATATTTTATATAAATTCAGCGATACGCTGGGTGTAGGGCAAACATCCAATATTGCTATAGCATTTAAAAATGTGAGCGATGTACCGTTTGCTGACAGCATACAGGTAAAAATGGTTTTATATAATGCAGGCAATGTTGCTAATGTGTTGCCGGCGGCTAAATTAAAAGTTTTACAGCCCGGCGATACCGCCACAATAAATTATACGCTTGATTCAAAAACTTTCAGCGGGCTTAATAATTTTTACCTGGATATTAACCCCGGTAATGCACAGCCGGAACAGTATCACTTTAATAACTTTTTGTACAGGAATATTTTTGTACAGGATGATAACCTGAAACCTACACTGGATGTAACCTTTGATGGTGTGCATATTTTAAACAACGACATCGTCTCCGCAAAACCGCATGTGCTTATAAAGCTTAAGGATGAATCGAAATATTTGCTACTGGATGACACATCGGTATTATCAGTACAACTTATGTACCCTAACGGTACGCTGCGTAAGTTTACATTTAATACTGATACTGTAAGATTTACCCCTGCCACACCCGGCACGGCAGACAATACGGCACAGGTTGATTTTTCACCCTATCTTACTGATGATGGTATTTATACATTGTATGTACATGGCAAAGACAAAACCGGTAATCCTGCGGGCAGTGCAGATTATTCTGTATCATTTGAAGTGTATAACAAGCCTATGATAACAAACATGTTTAATTATCCCAACCCCTTTACTACCTCAACGGCATTTGTATTTACACTTACGGGCAGCCAGGTACCGCAGAATATACGCATACAAATACTTACTATTACCGGCAAAATAGTAAGAGAAATAACATCAACAGAGCTTGGCCCGTTGCATATAGGGCGTAACATTACCACCTTTAAGTGGGATGGTACCGACCAGTACGGTCAAAAACTTGCCAACGGGGTTTACCTGTACAGGGTGCTTACCAACCTTAACGGTCATTCATTAGATAAATTCTCTACCCTTGATGCCAACGGAGACCAGGTAAATACAGACAAGTATTTTAA
>DASZUX010000537.1:0-4439 GCA_035547455.1 Chitinophagaceae bacterium | reverse complement strand
CGGGTGGAAACTATTAAGTTTACTCCTCCTAAAATAGTTTCAACACCGGTTACAGACATACCGCCGCCAGTTGATAAATTGGATAATGTGACTATTAGTGATGTAACCGAAAAAGGAGAGAAGACAGATGCTGTTAACCCACCGCCGGAACCTAAGGGCACAGGTGCAAAAGAAATCAGGGTTTCGGAAACACCGCCAGGTACAATTATGGTACAGGTATTGGCTGCTTTTCCAGGAGGTGCCAAAGCCTGGAAAAAATATCTTGAACGCAACCTTCGGCAGGACGTTCCGGTAGAAAACGGAGCTCCTGCAGGCGATTATAAAGTAGTTGTTTCGTTTATTGTGAATGCAGATGGCACGCTTTCAAATATAAAGGCAGAGAACGACCCTGGCTATGGGGTTGCCGGCGAAGCGGTAAGGGTGGTACAAAAAAGCGGCAAATGGGTGCCCGCAATTCAAAATGGGCGGTATGTAACCTACCGTCAGCAGCAACCCATTACTTTTAGGGTTACAGTTGAACAGCAGTAAATAATAAGCCTTTTTATAACCCTGCAACCCTGGTGCGGCCCCGCTTTTTGCGGGGCTTTTTGGCATGGGCTTATTAAGTTATTTTTGCGGCAATATAAACAACATAATGCACGGTAAATTTTTGGGATGGGACGATACTATTGCAGCGCTGGCAACGCCGCAAGGCATAGGCGCTATTGGTGTTATACGGGTAAGCGGGCCAAGAGCCTTTGATATAGTTAACAGCCTCTTTCCATCAAAAAACCTGGCTGAACAACCAAGCCACACATTGCACGTAGGGTACATTAAATGCAAAGGCGCGGTGCTTGATGAAGTGGTGGTATCGCTGTTTAAAGCACCACGGTCATACACAGGCGAAGATGTGATTGAAATATCCTGCCACGGATCACCATTTATACAGCAGCAGGTGTTGCAGGCATTAATAGATGGTGGCGCACGGGCTGCAAAGCCGGGAGAATTTACCCAACGTGCTTTTTTAAGCGGTAAACTTGACCTTGCACAGGCTGAGGCTGTGGCAGACCTTATTGCCAGCAATACAGAAGCCAGCCGTAAGGCGGCTATTCAAAATATACGGGGCGGCTTTTCAAATGTACTGCAAACGGTAAGGGATGAGTTGCTGCAGTTTTCGGCGCTTATTGAACTTGAGCTTGATTTTTCGCAGGAAGACGTGGAGTTTGCTGACCGTAAAAGGCTTTTTGAATTGCTTGGCACAGCAAAACAAAAAGTACAGGAGTTGCTGCTGTCGTTCAGGCTGGGGAATGTTATAAAAAATGGCGTGCAGGTAGCTATTATAGGTAAACCAAATGCCGGTAAATCCACCCTTTTAAACACCCTGCTTAACGAAGAACGTGCTATAGTAAGCGATATAGCCGGTACAACACGCGATACTATTGAAGAAGTACTTAACATAAATGGCATACTCTTCAGGCTTATTGATACGGCAGGCATAAGGCAGCATAGCCATGATGTTATTGAAAACCTGGGCATTGAAAAGAGCCTGGAAAAAATGCGTAAGGCAGATATTGTGCTGTACCTGTTTGATGTAAATGAAACAGGCGCTGCCGAGTTAGAAAGCATTGCCGGTGAAATGCTGAAAGAAGGCATTCGCTTTTTACTTGTGGGCAACAAAGCAGATACTGTGCAGCAGGGCCTTGATAATGCAGTGTATATATCTGCAAAAAATAACAGGAACATTGACCTGCTAAAACAAAAATTGTTTGATGCCGTGGTGCAGGAGCAATCGCTGGTGCAGGATACACTTGTAACCAATACCCGCCATATAGACGCGCTTGAAAAAGTAAAAGAAGCGCTGGATGATATTATAACCGGGCTGGAGAATAAACTGACCGGCGATTTATTGGCTGCCGACATACGCACCTGCCTGCATTACCTGGGTGAAATAACCGGCGAAATAACCAATGAAGATCAACTTGATTATATTTTCAGCAAATTTTGTATTGGAAAATAACCCGCCTACTTTCCTTAATTTCACTTTACCCCATTTTACTAACTATTTAATAATCAATTATTTTACAAAGTTAAATTTACTGTAATATACCTTTTTTTTATTGTCGTTAAATTCACCAATTGTACCTTTTCAGAAGATTTCTAAAAGGTACAATTCTATAACTAGGATGGCGAGATAACGATAGTTACGGCAGTTACTGACAGTAACCGGCAGCCAGTGGCAGCTAAAAAGGAGAAATTACCGGTGAAATTTTCAACTTGGCTAATGCCACCGCATTTGGCAGTAAGTTGGCGAAAACACCGGAGAAATTAGGAGAGATTACCGGAGAAATTACTGGTGAGGCTACCCCGAGCTCCAAATTAGTTACTTTCTGGCCGCGAAATTGACGTAACATGAGTTCTAACATCCGTGTTAAAAAAATTTGCCAGCACTGCAATAAATCATTTATTGCAAAAACGACCGTCACCAAATTCTGCTCCGATGACTGCGCGAAAAGAAACTATAAAAAACGCCAGAAGCAGCAGAAAATAACGAACACGATACTGGATACCAACTACCAGTTGATTGGCCGTTATCACGATTCCGCCCCGGTGCACCGTAACACAAAAAAGGAAAAACTGCCACAGGAGTACGTCTCCATCAGCAGCCTTTCTGAGATACTGGGCATTGCCGAACGAAGCCTGTTCAGAGCGATCAAGGCAGAGGGTTTTCCAAAACTAAAGATTGGCAGGAGGCTGCTCTTCAACAAGCAGCAGGTAGTGGATTATTTCATCAGTAAAAGTGAAAGTATATGAGAGGCAAGATTAGAAAAAAACTGCTGAAGTCAGGAAAGTACAGTTTGTACATTGATTATTATCCGCCGGTGTGGAACCCGCACAAAAAAGTGTACACAAGGCGTGAGCATTTGGGGCTGCATTTATACGCAAAACCTGAAACTCCTTTACAGGTCAAGGAAAATGAACTGAACCAAGAAATCGCGGAAAAGATTTACTTGAAGCGCATGAAAGCGCTGATGCTGGATGCAAACGGCATCTTCAACAAAGACTTGCTGGAGGCGGACTTTTATGTATATGCTTATACGTACATCCGCAAGAAGCAGCTTGACAAGATTGACACGACGCATTATGAAGTAGCTATTAAATACCTGAAACGCTTCACGGGCGACCTGTTTAAGTTCAGGCATATTGACGAACGCCTGATGGAGCGGTTTAAGGACTACCTGCTCACGACCAATACCTTCCGGTCAAATAAAGCCAAGCTTACACAAAATTCAGCGGCGTCTTATTTTGATAAGTTCATCAGTATTGTACAACAAGCTTACCTGGATAAATACCTGCCGGAAGACTATACGCTCAGGGTTACCCGTATCAGCAACGTAGATACCTTCCGGGACATCATTGATGATGACGAATTGCAACTATTGCTTGCCAACCCTATAGATGATGAGCTTGTGTTTAAGTCATCTATGTTCGCCTTGCTTACAGGCTGCAGGTTCAGTGCCATCAAAATTTTGCGCTGGAACAATTTTCATTTCTCCAACAGCCTCAATGCCTGGTATATCCATTTTGTTGACCCCAAGCCAGACCGTTCTTTTAAACATTATATCAGCCACGAAGCAGTAAGCTTGTTGGGCGACATCAGGGCAGGCGATGATTTAGTATTCCCTGGGCTTGATTATGGCCGGGTAAGATACAAGCTGATAAAATGGTTCGGCGAGCTTGGCCTGGAAGAGAAGGCTAAGTTTCATAACTGGCGTCACAAGTATGCCACCGGCCTGATTGAAAAAGGCGAAGACATCTACATTGTCAGCAAAATGCTCAATCACAAGCATATCAAAACAACCCAGATTTATGCGCAGGTGCCGGATGCAAGCAGGGCAAAGGCGGCCATTAAACCCACCATCATTTTAAACAGGGATATATGAACGAAACTGAATTTATAAAGCGGTTTGAAGTGATGGAGAAAAATGTGGCTGCTATTAAATCCATGCTGGAGCAATTGCTGAACAACAAACCTGAGAAGCCGCAACCGGCAAACAGCGAGATGATGAGCGTCAAGCAGGTGGCGAAATTTTTAGCGCTTGACATTAACGTGGTCTATGCAAAATGCTATAACAATGAAATACCGTACCTTAAAATAGGCAGGCAATATCGGTTTGAGAAAGCAGAAATACTAAAATGGATGAAGGAGCAACCCGGCGGGGAAGGTTATTCAGTGGACAGCTTCGTTGACCGCTATATGCAAAAGAAGGTATTGAAGTTTTAGGGATGAGGATGTGCCAAAAATAATTGGAGGACGCAGATTGCGTCCTCCAATTATAAAATATTGTAAGGTATTTCTACCGGTCACAATTTGTGACCGGTTCGTAAAAACATCACCAGCCGAGAAAATTCTCTTGGTACAGCTCTGTTACAATATCAGATTGCCAGTATTCATGTGAAGG
>DASZUX010000536.1:0-13721 GCA_035547455.1 Chitinophagaceae bacterium | reverse complement strand
ATAGCAGGCCTGTCGCTGGGTATGGCGTGCAGCATATTAATACTGTTATGGGTGCAGGATGAGTTAAGTGTTGATGCTTTTCATGCAAACGATGCAAGACTGTATAAGGTATATGAGCGCGAGTACTATAAAGACCATATTGACGGCAACTATGATACACCGGGCCTGCTGGCAAAAGAGCTGAAACGCAATATGCCTGAAATAGAAGACGCAGTAATGATGCAGGAAGATAATTATCTCTCCACCCTGAAAGCCGGTAATAAAATAATTAAAGTAAGCGGCACAGCAGCAAGCGAAGGGTTGTTTACCATGTTCAGCTACCCCCTGGTGCATGGCACACCAAAAACAGCACTGGCGGGCTTAACAAATATTGCGTTATCGCAAAAAACAGCGGATGCATTTTTTGGCAGTACGCAAAATGCCATAGGTAAAACAATTATGCTTGATAATAACAAGAGCTTTACCGTTAGTGCTGTGTTTAAAAATCTGCCAGCCAATGTATCCCGCAATTTTGATTATGTTATTAACTGGGACGGCTGGATGCAGGATAATAAATGGGCAGCCGACTGGCATAACAGCGGCCCCTTAACTTATGTGCTGCTGCGTAAAAACGCCAGCGTTGCAGAAGTTAATAAAAAATTGGCCCATTTCAGGAATACTTATACGCACGACAGTACAGCCGCTTACCACGTGGAAGACGGCCTGCAAAAGTTTTCTGATGTTTATCTGCACAGCCATTTTGAAAACGGCAGGGCAGCCGGCGGCCGTATAGAATATGTGCGCCTTTTCAGCATAGTAGCAATATTTATCCTGCTGATTGCCTGCATTAATTTTATGAACCTTACTACTGCCCGTTCTGTACAAAGGGCCAGGGAAGTAGGCGTACGTAAAGCTGTTGGCGCATTGCGTACATCGTTAATAAAACAGTTTATCGGCGAGTCGCTGCTGCTTGCAGCAATGGCAGTTGCAGGCGCCCTTGTGTTAATTGTATTATTATTGCCATTTTTTAACAGCATTACCCAAAAAAATATTGCGCTGCCGTTTGGCCAGGTTGGTTTCTGGTTAAAAATTGCAGTTATAACACTGGTAACAGGTGTAGTATCAGGCAGTTACCCGGCACTGTTTTTATCTTCATTCAAACCCGTAAAAGTATTAAAAAGTTCCGCCTCTCTCAGCAGCGGTGCAGTATGGTTCCGCAAGGGGCTTGTAATATTCCAGTTCGTATTGTCCGTTGTGCTTATTACAGGCACTATTGTTATTTCTCAGCAGGTAAATTTTATACAGTCAAGAAACCTTGGGTATGACAGGCAGAACTTAATTTATATACCTATAGAAGGTGCACTTTCTACCAAATACACCACGTATAAACAACAGGCTTTGCAATTGCCCGGCATTAAAAGCATAAGTTATATATCAGACAACCCTACCATGCTTGACCAATGGACTAATGGTGTGAAGTGGGATGGACAGGACGCAGGCACGATGGTGTCCTTCGAGCAGCCGGTAGTAGGCTATGATTTTTTGGCAACCATGAAGCTAACTATGAAGGAAGGCCGCTTTTTCACCCCGCAGTCGCCTGCGGATAAAGATGGTTATGTTATTAACGAAGCTGCTGCAAAAATAATAGGATACCCGCAGCCCCTGGGCCGCACCATTACTAAAAACGGGCGTAAAGCAGTGATAATAGGTGTTATAAAAGATTTTCATTTCCGCTCGCTGCACGAAACAATTAAGCCCATGATAATGGAGTTTGGCGAAAACCTTGATTATGGTAACATACTGGTACGCACGCAGGCCGGCAAAACACAGCAGGCGCTGGCAAGCCTTGAAGCGCTGGGCAGGCAAATAAACCCATCTTTCCCGTTTACTTACACTTTTTCTGATGAAGAATTTAAAAAACTATATAACAACGAGCAGGTGATAGGCAGCCTGGCGCGGGTATTTTCTGCGATCGCTATTGTAATTTCATGTCTTGGTGTACTGGGGTTGATGATTTTTACTGCGGGACAACGCACAAAGGAAATTGGCATACGCAAAGTGCTTGGTGCATCCGTACCGGGTGTAGTGCGTTTACTGTCGGCAGACATATTAAAGCTGGTAGTTATTTCTATTGTTATAGCCTGCCCTGTTGGCTGGTGGGCTATGAGCGCATGGCTAAACGGGTATGCTTATAAAATAAGCCTTAGCTGGTGGATGTTTGCAGCGGGCGGTGGTACAGCTATTGCCGTAGCCGCAGCTACCATAAGCTACCAGGCCATAAAAGCTGCATTAGCAAACCCGGTAAAGAGTTTGAGAACGGAATAATTAAGATGACAGACGACAAACGTGAAAGGATGGAAGCGTAAAAGGTGAAGGCGCTTTTTATAAACTATGGACTATTGGTTATGGATTTTGAGCCATCAGCTATCAACCAAAAAATTTTGAACAAAATAATATGCTGAAAAATTTTTTAAAAACTACCTGGAGAAGTATCACTAAAAGCCCGTTGTATGCTGTAATAAATATTACCGGGCTGGGCATTGCACTGGCAAGCTTTATTGTTATACTGGTGTACCTTAACTACGAGTTAAGTTACGACACATGGGACCCTGCACTTAAAAAAGTATATAAAATATCCATGCGGGAAGATAATGATATGCTTACAACAACCCCTGCCCCGCTGGCAAGCCTGCTGCGGCAGCAATACCCGGCTGTTGAAGCTGCCACATCGTGCCAACCGGATGGCGATTTTGAAATGTTGCTGAGCGCCGGTGATAAAAAAATATACCAGGCAGGCGTTGTTACCGCGGACTCTTCTTTTTTCAGGGTTTTTCCCTACCAGTTGCAGCAGGGCAATATAGCCACTGTACTTAACCAGCCCAATGCTATTGTACTGCGGGATGATGTAAGCAAAAAGTTGTTTGGCAATATAAACCCTGTAGGCAAAACTGTAAGAGTGTATAACACTATTGATTGCGTTGTAACAGGCGTGCTTAAAAATAACAATCAGCCGTCGCACCTTAACGTACAGGTAGTAATGCGTGACCCTTACGAGGCGCAGAACAAAAATTTCTGGCAAAACTATTCTTTCCAAACGTATGTAAAGCTTAAACAGCCTGTGGCCGAAGCGGGGCTGGAAGATGCGTTAAACCGCATATACTACAACGCGCAGCTAAAAAAAGACAATATTACATTTGAACAGTACCGCCAAAAAGGCAACCCAACCATGCTGTTTGCCGATGCAGTAGCCAATTTGCATAACTTTCCCAAACATGGGCAAAGTAATTTTAAAATAACCATAGTGTTGCTGGTACTTGCAGTGTTTCTGCTTATTGCAGGTGCAATTAACTTCAGCAACCTCTCGCTGGCAAAGGCAATCACACGCGCAAAAGAGGTGGGTATAAGAAAAGTGCTGGGTTCAAAAAAAGGCCACATTATAGTACAATCGCTTTTTGAAATTGCCATACAGTGTATTGCGGCCCTTATACTGGCGTTTTTGCTGGTTAATATTTTACTGCCATACTTCAGCAGCAGCTTTAACGTACCGCTGGCTTTTTTAAACGCGCATAATATCACATCCATCTGCCTGCAAATAGCCGCCACGTTATCAGCCATTATTTTGTTGGCTGGCTTGTACCCTGCTGTATTTTTATCGGGCTTTAAAACGGCCGCTGTATTAAAAGGCAAATTTTCCCGCGGCAGCAAGGGCATAGTATTCAGGAATGGCCTGCTGGTAGTACAACTTACTTTATCGGCGCTGTTTATCACAGGTATTATTGTAATAAACAGGCAAATGAGTTTTATGCAGCATAAAGACCTTGGCTTTAACCCAAGCCAGGTTATACGCATTACAGCCACGCAGCCTAACAGGGAACAAAAGTTTCCGCTGGTGCAAAGCACGCTGTTATCAGTACCTGGTGTTGAATATGTATCAAAATCAACCTCTGTTCCGGGAGATCAATATCTTGATACCAGCACCAGCGAGTTTAAGTTTGCGGGTGTTACCCACAGGTTTAATTCGGTAAAAGTTGGGGTTGACTATTTCAGGGTGATGAACATTAAGCTGCTACAGGGCCGCTACTTTGATAATAACCACCCGGAGGACCTTGACAATACAGTTATAATGAACGAGAGTGCTTACAACCAGTTGCGTGACAGGACAGCAGTGGGTAAACAGTTAATTTTTCCATACTGCGATACTGTACCTTACACCGTTGTGGGTATAGTAAAAGATTTTAATATCCAGGGCATGCAAAACCATATAGTGCCTACAGTGTATTCCATTTCAAATGCACACTGCGGTTTTCGCTCGGGCGGCGCTATACTGGTAAAAATAAACACTGGCCACGTGCAGCAAACGCTGGCAGGCATTAGCGCAGCATGGAAAAAACTTGAGCCAGACTTCCCTATCCGCTATTCGTTTCTCGATCAAAATTTTGAAAAACTTTTTGCCGACTATGGGCGCCTGGGCAGGCTGGTCTTGTTTTTCTCCGTCATATCTATTCTTATTGCCATAACTGGTTTGTTTGCTTTAACATCATTTTTAGCTCAGCAACGTGTAAAGGAAATTGGCGTACGCAAAGTGCTGGGCGCCTCTGTTACAGGCATTACGGCATTGCTCTCAAAAGACTTTGTGAAGCTCGTCACCATCGCCATAGTAATTGCAGCTCCTATTGCATGGTGGGCTTTAAGCAACTGGCTGAACGATTTTGCCTACCGCGTTAATCTTACATGGTGGATGTTTGCATTAGCTGGTATAATTACTGTTTGCATAACCCTTTTAACGGTAAGCATACAGGCCATAAAAGCCGCATTAACAAACCCGGTAAAGAGTTTGAGAACGGAATAAGGAGGTGAAAACGGGGCGGCAAAGCTGAGAATACATCATAGTACAAATTTTTAGCTGGCGTACCCGGGAGAGCAGGCAGTAGCACCGTGCGGCCAATAACAGGGGTCTTAAATGCCGTGGTGTTAAGAGCAACTTTTTTCAGACAATTTCGGTTTCCGCTGAACGAATATTTGCATCTGCCTGCTATTACCGGCAGGCAGTACCCGCTGCCATTCGGTTGCTTATTGGCTTTTATAATCAAATAAGGTAGCGGTAAACTCACCCCGTTCGCGCCTTTTAAACAATATGCCGTAGTTGCCTTTGTAACGCATTACCTGTGGCACTAACTGGCCTGCGGGTGTGTGTGTCATCTCAACTTCCATATCCACATCAAAATCGTACACGCCGGCCTTATAGCTTAATTTGTAAGTGCGGGCCAGCACATCCATGTTTTTGGCATCAAACCAGGTAGTCATTTCGTCCACCACAATATCGCCGCGCCTAAAAAAGCCCAGGTCTGGCTTGGGCGTTATACTAAACACATAAGCGTAACCACCCTTATAGGCGGTAAAGTCAAGCTTGTAATCATACAGCTTGTGGGCGTCATCATCGTACAGGTCCAGTTTATTCCCGATAAACGGTATGCCTGGTATTTTTTTTCCGGGGTTAAAAAACAGCATCTTTAGCTGTTCTTTATGTTTGTCAAGCCCGCTTTTTCCATTGGTGCTTATAACACTGCCGGCTACAGTATTGGTTTCTCCGCATACTTTGCCCCTGGTAAAAAAAAGAGACGCGTACATGTCTGCAGTGGTATAGTTGTAATTGCCTTTGCTGTCAAAAAAATCACCGGTGGTATGTATATCCGTAATAGTTGTAGTGCGGCAACCGCCTTCCCTTTGCTGGGTTGATTTACTGCTGTACGTAGCTCTTGATCCGCCGCTTTTATTGGGAATATTGATGTAATTGTACGCTGAGTAACCAATTACACGCAGTGTTTTAAAGGCTTTATAAAAAGTAGTATCGTTTTTTATACGGCGCAGTATAGTGGCATAGTCAAGGTTATTATGTACTACTACGGCAGGCAGTGTATATACATGTTTGTCAACGGTAACCGTGGTATCCTGCGCGGCGGCATACAGGTTGCCTGCAAGCAGTAGTACCAACACCAGGCATTGCCTCATCATTTCGGGAAACTCATTTTATAATCAACCTGCACTTTGCCTTTACTGATATCAGTAAGCTTGCCCTGCAGCAGTTTACGGCGAAAGGGCTTTATATGGTCAATAAACAGTTTGCCGTCAATATGGTCGTACTCGTGCTGAATAATGCGTGCCGTAACACCAATAAAAGTTTCCGTATGCGGTTCAAAGTTTTCGTCAACATAGGTAAGAGTTACTTCTTCAGGGCGCATAATATCTTCGCGTATTTTGGGTATGCTCAGGCAACCCTCGTTGTAACTCCAGTCATTACCCCCAAATTCCTCAATATGCGCGTTTATAAACACTTTTTTTATACCGGGTTCATCTGGGTATTTGCCTTTGTCTTCTTCGTCCTGGTTAGCAAATATTTGTGTGCTGTCCATAACAAAAATGCGCAAATCCCTGTTTACCTGGGGTGCTGCAAGGCCAACACCGTTGCTTGCGTACATGGTCTCCCACATATCGTCAATAAATTTTTGCAGGTTGGGGTAACCGGTTGCAATATCCTGCGCTACTTTGCGTAAAACGGGTGTGCCGTATGCTACAATAGGTAATATCATAATAATCTAACAACTTGGCGGCCTTTAGGCCGCAATTAAACTGCAAATATGCACATAAATTTGCTTATAAAGCCTTAAAAGTGAAGCCAATGAGGAGTTTGCAACATAGCCTGTGCTTCCGGTAAACCGGCATTGCACGCTTTATAACCTTAACTTACTGCGTGCTACCTGTTGTTTAAATATTCCTGGAGCATAATAGTGGCGGCAATCTGGTCAATATTGCCTTTAACACGGCGGTCTTTTTTCTTCATACCCATGTCAATCATAGCCTGCGTTGCCATGCGGCTGGTATAGCGTTCATCTACTTTCTTTATAGGTATGGCAGGCAGTTCCTTCTGCATTTTTTTTATAAACGCTACTACCAGCGGGGTAGCGTGCGTATCAGTATCATCCCAGTTTTTGGGCTCACCTATCAAAATAAGTTCAACCTGTTCCGCCACGCAATATTTTTTTAAAAAGGGCATCAATTCTTTTGTATCAACAGTGGTAAGTGCCGATGCAATAATCTGCAATGGGTCTGTAACGGCGATGCCGGTACGTTTTGCTCCGTAATCAATACACAGTATGCGTGCCATGGTGCGAAGATAAATGTTAAGGCGTAACACTGAAAGGGACAAAGGCAGTTTGAATACCGGGTTTCAACTGGTAACCTGACCTCCATCGGCCGGGAGTCTCCGGCAGTGCGTAATGACATGACAGCAATTTATTACCCCAGTTGTTTAATGACAGTGTTACTCTTAATGCTGTTATTTTAACCTGTTTTTGTGTTTTAATAATTTATTTTTGAAAAGTGAAGCTGCGCGCCTGCATACTGCTGCTTATTTTTACCGCATTTATTGCGCAAACTATTGCTTTGCCGCGTAATTGCCAGGTTATGCGGCAGGGGCATACACAATGTACACAATGCCCTATGGCAGCAATGCACAAGGCTTGCATGCAACATACTGCTTTACCACTGCCTGCCAATAAAAATAATAAACAAGGGCAAACGCAATGTGCTGACTGCCCGCTTTGTACGATACTGCAATATACACCTATACACACGCTGGCCCTGCTTACGGGAAACCTATCCCGGGTACAGGACACTGCCATTCCAGGTAAACTGAGGCAATACAACGCCGCCAAGTGGAAACCGCCCAACTTTTATTCTGCAGTTTATTTTTTATAACACATCACTGTTGCCTGCCGGCAACAAATGTGGTGGTTGTGCTGCCCGTTGGGCAGTACAAGAGGGATTATATTTTTTATCACTTTAAGTATGTTGTATCATGAAAGTATTAGTAAATATCGCCCTTGTTGGGCTTATGGCTATAAGCAGTATTTGTTATGCAGGCAGCAATAAAAAAACAACCTGTAAAGACTGCACACAAAAAATATGCACCAGCAAATGCCAGGCAGCATGTGGTAAAACAAGCTGTAAAAAAAGCTGCGCAGACAGCAGCAGTAAGGCTACGCAATGCGCTTACCCCAACTGTAATATAAAAAAGGGTTAACGCTCCACGCAATATAAGCTGGCCCCCTGTATTTTGCAGGGGGCTTTTTATTGAGTTTTACTGATTGAACGCAGGGTTAATTCTTAATATCATACATAAACTTTAAAACAAATAACGCTGCTATGGTACAAACAGCTATTACTATAGCTATACGCGGCAGTTTGTAAAAAAGCAATATTACCATGGCAAGTGCGGCTGCGCTTGTTACCATAGCCCCTAATATAAAAGGCCGTACAAGCGGCCAATTAATACCACCAGGGGTATAATACTGCAGCCTTGGTACCTCCGCAATACAGCGGATAAGGGCTAAAAAAACAATAATGGTACACCCCCGCGCCAACCTTTGTAATGGTAGCATAATGATTGTTTTAAGTACAAGATACATTATGCAGCGCGGGTATTGTGCTAATACACCAATTATAACCGTGTACGGAATAAGAATCGCCCAAAAAACAAAAACCCCTTCCAGGAATGGAAGGGGCCTTCTCGCGTCGTTTTTTCAACAAAAAACTATCGTATTGGTTGTTCAAGGTTTTATTACTTCATCCACCATACTTTAACACTGGCGTCGTTGCCACCCATGCTGTTAACCTGGCTGTTAAAATTGTCGGTGTTATACACAGCTTCGTTTTGCGGGTAAGTCAACCTGTAAAAGTTTGCGTAGGCTGATGGCTCGCCGTCTCTCGGGGTGGCGCCTGTACGCCTCCACAGGTTAAATGCAAGCCAGGGCTGGCGAAAATAGCTTAACCATTCCTGCGCATATATCTTTTTTAGATCGCCTGCATCATTACCTGTAAAGGCAACCTTAGTATTAGTAAACAGCGCAGTCCACTGTGCAGTGGTAGGCGATCCAGGCGCCACAGCAGCCCAGTCATCGTGGGTGGTGTTGGTGTTTTGTGCTATATCGTACCAAAAGTTAACTGATGACGTAATGCCCGCTTTATACTCTGTTTGGGCTTTAGCCGCATCTTTGGCAACACCCAGCCCGCGCAGGTATGCTTCGGCCTTTAGAAAATGTACCTCAGCGGCAGTAAGTATCAGCTCGGGTATATAAAACTCATCGCGTACAAGGTGGTAGTTAAATGGTGAATATATACATCCGTCTTTATCGCTGTAATCATTATCGCGGTCAGATTTATAAGGGTTTTTGGTATCTGTTTGCGTACTGCCAATCTGGTAAGCGGCATAGTCGCCGGCCTGGTTTGGCTCAACAAATACAAATACGCGCGGGTCAAAAACTGAAGCAGTATCTGTACCGTCAGCTACCATGTTCCAAAAGGTAGTGCTCATGCGTATAAACTTGTGGCTGTTAAAGCTCCAGGGCCTGCTGGCAATATCAAGGTTGTTAAGCTTTGCAGGCCACATGCCTACGTCTTCGCCATCTTCAACAAGCGGCAGGTTGCTGCCCAGTATTTCCTGTATGGCTGCATTGGCATCATTTGCATCAGCCTCTTCAATTTGTACGGCCAGCCTTAACCTTAATGAGTTAGCAAACTTCTTCCACATATTTAAGTCGCCGCCAAAAAAAGTGTCTTCGCTGCCCATACCCACATATTTATCACCTTTTGATGTTACGGCGCTGGCATCGGTAACAATATTATCGTTAGCCCATTTAAGATCACTCAGCAGGGATAGGTAAATATCCTGCTGTTTATCGTACTTAACACGGTACTTGGTAATATCGCCGGTATAGGCCTTGCCAGCATCAAAATAAGGTATGTCGCCAAACTGGTCTGTAACCCTGGAGGTTTTGTAGGCACGCAGTATAAGTGCTATGGCTTTAATGTTGGTCATGGCCTCTGGGTCAACATAACTGGCCGTACCATCCAGCACCGCGTTAACATTTTGCATGCTGGTATAGTAATCATTCCATATTTCATTAATACCATCAGCCAATACATAGCCTGAACCTGCTGTAACACCCGCAAGCTGTGTAGCGGGGTAATACCAGTCGTTATGTACAGATGCCTGCTCATGCCACTGCAGCATAAGCGTAGCTATTACACTGTTAACTGCCGGCGGAAGGCTGGTGGTGGTAGGGTTGTACGGGTTGGTATTGGTTTCCTCAAAGTTTTTTGTACAACCGCTAAGCAGCAGTACAAATGTTGCGATGTATAGAAATTTTTTGTTGTAGTACATGGCTTAATTTTTTGTTGTTAAGAATGCCTTATGCCTTTAATTAAAATGATACCCTCAACTGAACACCCAGTGAGCGCACACCCGGCAGAGAGGCAAACTCAATACCCTGTGCGTTGCCAACACCGTTCATACCCTCGGGATTAATCCTGTCAGGCACAGTGGTGTATATGTAAAACAGGTCTCTGCCTACAAGCGATACAGTAGCAGCCTGGAACACGTGTGATTTTTGCACCAGCTTGTTAGGCAGGGTGTAGTTAATGCTTATTTCGCGCATTTTAATCCATGTGTCGGTTACAATATCATTCTTCTCAATCCAGTTGCTGTACTGGCTGCCGCTGCTCCATACACCATAAGGAATGTATTTGTAGAAGTAGTGTACTACGGTGCTGTTTACTGAACCGTCAGAATAAACGCCGGGCAGTATTACACCCCAGTTGGTTTTAGTACCATCAGGTGTGGTGTAGGGCAGGCCGCCGCCGTCTCTTTCCTTCAGGCTTTCAACGCTCTGGCCCTGCTGCATAATAGTACCATAGCTGCCGCTCCACATATCGCCACCCAGTTTCCAGTCAACAAGCGTTCCAATTGACAGGTTGCCAAAGGTGAACACGTTGCTAATGCCGCCTATTACTTTTGGTGTTGCATTGCCTATGGGCACCGTTGTACTGGTAGCCTGGTACATAGTACCTTTCATATCAGGGTTGCCAAATGGTGCATCTACCAGCAGGGGCAAACCTGTTTTCTTGTCGTACACATAATCATACCCGTAAATGGTGCCAAACTGGTCGCCCACTTTTGCAGAAATGGTTGGGCCGTTTGAACCCCAGATGCTGCCAAGGTCAATACGGTCGGCGCCGGGTGCAAGGGCTAACAGTTTGTTTGAGTTGTGTGAAAGATTAAGTGTTGCATCCCACCTGAATTTGCGGGTATTGATAACCTTTGCATTGATTGAAATTTCGTAGCCTGAGTTTTGCAGCGAACCCTGCGATACATACAACGAGCTTACGCCTGATGTATTGGGCAGCGGTGTTTGCACAATCTGGTTTTCTGCTTTACCGTGGTAGTAACGCATGTCAACGTTAATACGGTTGTCAAGAAAGCCCAGCGTTAAACCAAAATCGTACGTAGTATTGGTTTGGGGTTTGTAGTGAAATGCAGGTAATGTACCCGGCAGTGAGGATGTGGGCTGACCGGCAAATGTACCTGTGTTATAGGTAAAGTTTACCAGGAATGGATCTGGTGGTACCGCACCCTGTGCCATAGCTGCCCTTATTTTACCAAAACTTAATACTTTGGGATTAAGGTGCATTAACTCAGTAAACACAAAGCTTGATGATACAGAGGGATAGAAATAAGACTGCTCGTCAGAAGGCAACGCAGATGACCAATCATTGCGGCCTGTAAAATCTAAAAACAGGTAGTCTTTATAAGCAAGGTTTAAAAAGCCGAACACAGAGTTTTGCTTGTTGCGGATAATCTGGCCAGACTCGCTGGTGGCAACTGGCGTACCCTGGTAAGTGCTGAAAGAATAGAAGTTGGCAACAGACCAGTTATTGTTGGTGCCTGTTAAACCATAAGCATCCCTGTCAAAACTTTCGGCACCTATGCCCAGCTTGCCGTTCAGGCCTTTAACAAAAACATCGTCTTTATGCAATGTGCCTATTCCTATAATGTCAGTGGTGTTATCCCTGCTAAGACCGTGTGCATATAAACCGCCATTGGTACCGGTAAGGTCAATAGGGTGGTTTTCTTTCAGGTCTTCATTATTGTTGGCATCAATACCTGCGCGGAACATAAAGTCAAGAAAGCTGGTAGCCTGGTAGTTAACCTGCATTGAGCCCAGCAGTTTGCGCCTGGTAACAGTTTCGTTATTTTCATAAATATCCCATACCTGGTAACGGTTGTTACCCACCCACGGAAAGCTTGAAAGGTCGTTACGGGTACCGTCAGGGTTTTTATATGCCAGAATATCTTCGCCCGCATAGTTACGGGGCGAGTTGTACAATAATTTTTTCTGCCATGAGCCCACATCGTCGTTGCCCAGCATCGGTGCATTAAGGTATTTATTGTCAAAGTAAGATGCGTTTACCTGCACGCTCACTTTATCAGAAACTTTAAGGTTTGACCCTATATTAAAAGTGCTTTGATTGAAGTTTGAGTTGGGCAGGATAGCTGTATTGTCAAGGTGAGAATATGACACCCTGATGCTGCCCCATTCGCCACCACCCTGTACGGCTACGGTGTGTGTTAACTGGTTGCCGTTTTGGTACAATAATTTTAAATTGCCAGGCTGGGGAACGTCTGCACGGGTAGATCCATCCCACCAGGTAATGTTGGTGCCTGTCATTTTGGGGCCCCATGAAAGGCCGTTACCGGGCCAGCTTACCTGGTCCCATGAGTTTACGCCAAACGGGCCACTGCCTGTTTTATCGTCAACAAACTGCTGGTCCCAGCCATCGCTTAATGCAGGGTTACCGTTGCCGTCAAGGCGGTAATACGGCGCATTAAGGGTGGTCATGCCACCGGCGCCATACTCGTTCTGCATTTTTATGTAACGGTAAGGATCAATTGATTTGTATGCCAGCGTATAATCTATACCAAGGCCTTTTTTCTTAGTGCCTTTTTTGGTGGTAATCATAATAACGCCGTTAGCGCCGCGGCCACCATACAGGGCTGCTGCGGCCGGCCCTTTAAGTACGTTATAGCTTTCAATATCTTCGGCGTTTAACAGGTTTAGCGGGCTGCCAAAATCCTGCGGGTTGGTAACGCTTTGCGCATTTGCTGGTATATCGTTATTCATCGGTACGCCATCCACCACAATTAATGGCTGGTTATTGCCTGTAATTGAGTTATTACCATCAATTACCAGCTTGGTAGTACCACCATCAACACCGTTGGGCGATATTACATTAAGGCTGGCTACCCTGCCTGACAGGGCTGCACCAACGTTGGGCGCATTTGACCGGGATACCTCAACACCCCCTACCTGCTGTGTTGTATAACCCAGCGCACGGGGGCTTCTTTTTACACCCAGCGCGGTTACCACCACATCGTTAAGGCCATTGCCGCCTTCTTCAAGCGCCACGGTTATATTGTTTTCGCCGGCCCCTACGGTTACTTCTTTTGTGCTGTAACCCACATACGAAAACTCCAGTACAACAACACCCGATGGGGCAGTAAGCGTAAATGCCCCGCCATCGCCGGTAATTGCCTGTATGTTTTTGTCTTTCACTTTAACGGTCACTGACAACAGAGGCGTGTTGGTTTTTGAGTCAGTAACGGTGCCGCTAATCTGTCGGGTTTGGGCAAACACCGCAATGCCCATCACACACAACAACATTGTCAGCACAACGTGTAACGTTGCTTTTTTCATAGCAGTTGTTTTAGTTTAATTGTTGGTTAAAAAACATGTAACTACGGACCTGTAAGCCCATGTTACTTTTCTATTATTTAACGGCTATTCGCCGAATAAATATTCCGTTTGTGCATCAGCCATAACCGCAACACCCTGCTCGCTGTTTTCATA
>DASZUX010000535.1:0-13656 GCA_035547455.1 Chitinophagaceae bacterium | reverse complement strand
CAGCTCAGCCAAATTTTATATATTACAGCAGCATGGCACTTACCCAGTAACCAGTTATACAGAATTACATGATATTGATTTAACGAGGTAAGCCGCAGTGCAATGCCGGGCTGAGGTGCCAGTCATGCCGCAGGGTCTCATGGCCAGCGCACAATGCCAGGCATGAAGACCCTGCGGAAAAGGAAAAGCCCCTTAACGGGGCCTCGCCTATTGTATGAAAGCACTTTTATTAATGTATTTCATCTCTTAACGCAAGCAACTATCGATACTCGTCCCAATATTTTGATTTTGGATTGTGCTTAGCTGATATTTCATATAACAAATCATAGTCTATATCATATATTCCCTTTGAGTCAAAATTATAAGAATCATTATTCAAACATTGAATCTGAGTTTCTATTAAACTTTCTAACGAATCATATTTTGTTTGCGGCTTTTCATCTAATAATAAACTGGGAGCATAAAGAAATATCATTTCATAAGTAGGACTTTTATTATCCACATCATAAAGGAGATAATCACCGCCTCCATTGGTAAAAATTGGGAAGAGATTTTTATCCCAATAACTTTCTTCTTGTGTATAAATGTTATAAACTTCTTCAGCTTCTTCCAATGGCAACATACTGCCATTTGGAAACAATTCAATTTCTCCAATTACGCTATCAGCCATATTCATTAATCCATTTTTCCAACTATAAAGCGTGGTTAGACCACCATTCTGAATGTTCCACCGATTCAATAATTCTTTTACAAATACTGCGTCATGTCCTGCTTTTAATTTTTTCAAAATTGGGCATTGTGCCTTAATGAGAGCATCCTCAAATTCTACAAGTAATTCCTTTAGCTGTTTCATTTTTGATTTTTATTGCTCACATAATTTAAACTATAATGGCGATAATGCACCACACCCCCCACAGACCGGAAGTGTTGCCAAGAACTCTATTCCTTTCCAAATTAAATAACCTGTTGCAGCGGCACCTGCCCCAATTGCGACTCCTTTACCAACCTGTTGAGGAGTCATATTTATTACCTTGCCGGGAGTTTTTTGGCTTTCTTCGTTATTATTGTTTTTTTGTTGCACACCAACTGCGGGAACAGCATTATTGGGTTGGTCATCGTTGTCCGGTATTGGCACATATTCTAATTTATCCCCAGTTTGTAGTCCGTTTAGCTGAATTAATCTACCAGCAGTCCCACCTTCCGATTGATTTTCTTTTGCCGGTATTTCAGCAACTATAGCTCCAGTACCGCCTTCTGTTGTCATTTTAGGTGGAAACTCATGCAACTGATTACCTGGCTTCGCTGGAGGGTGGCCTGACAATGCCTTCCGACTTCTTTTGTCTGCCTCCTTATTATCGGAGTCATAATTCAAAAGCGGATTTCTACCGGCAGCAATGTACTGTAACAAAACCCTATAGGCATTCGGCCACCTTTTTTGTGGTATAGGGAGAATTAAAGTTTTAACTGGTCGGCCAGTATCCCCCAGCGGGTCATTAATTGAGATGGGGTTATTATTCATCGCAGAGTATGGACTTAATGCCATATCTGGTTTCGGGTCTATCTGCCACCATCTCCCTAATTGTGGATCAAGCATCCTGAACTGCGTAGTATAGGTTTCCAACCCGCTGCCATCAGAGAACTCTTTATGTTGCAGCTCCTTACCGTTATAAAGCAACTTATTTTCCAGCTTCCCCGCCGCTTTAGAAGATATACCGCTTTGCACCAATCCGAACGGATAATAATTATCCGTCTCCAACAAAGGCCCCCTCGTATGGGTTACCTGCAAATTATCAAAGAACACATCAATGTTTGGCGTCTCATTGCTCACGTAAATATACACATATCCGCTCTTGGTCAGCTTTCTGTTTGTAACGCCGTGGGTGCTAAACGTATTGCTTACACACCTACCTGTTCAAAATAACTGTCGCTGCCTGCTCCTGTATTTAAAACAGGATTAAGCTGCTCATCCAGCAACACTATATTCAGGTATGCTTTTGGCCATATGTGACTACGGCGGAGAAGGAGACACCGGCCTCACTCTGCGGAGAAGAAAAAGTAAGGGCCGATCTTTTTGGTCAGCCCCAGCATTCAGGGCACTATTTATTTATCCGCCTGTTTAAGCTTGGCCAACCTTTAACATATTCTACTTCGATACTATCTCCGACCTTTAATTTTTCATCGTTAGAGTTATTTTCATATGCATCACCGTTTACGAAAAAACGATAAGAATATGTAAATTCATCACCAACGTTATGAGTTCCTATAAAGTTCTTTTTATCAATAATCACCGCCCTAACATGAACTCCTCCTTTTTCAAAATAATGATTTGTCAGAATTCGAATAAAAACATTTTTAAAAATGTAGCCAGCGCAAAATAGTACAATTAAAATAGCAATAACTTCTTTAAATTTTATTCTTTTCATTGGGCTGCTGGTTTTATAGATTCTTTTACTGCATCTACCTTATCTGCGGTCGCCGCTTTAACAGAACTTTCTGCTACAGTCTTTACAGCTTCAATAGTTCTTTGGGCCCCCTCTTTCCCTTCTCCGCAGGGTCTTCATCAATAGCCGTGCGTGTTGGTCATGAGACCCTGCGGCATAGTTGGCACTGCAGCCTGAGACAAATATACAGCCTGTGCCTTATCTTCATGCTACGAGCGTGCGTAAAACCATATCTTATAATAATGGCGTGTATTTTATAACGTTTAGTGGGTGCAAAAAAGCTCCACACCTTCTCTGCCGGAGTCTTCTTCACTGGCCTTAGGCGCAGGCCAAGGGACTATGCGGCAGAGTTAGTGCAAAAGCAGAATATTGTTCTAAAGCTGGTTTCAAATTAACAGTATTAACCGGCTGTTGTATCTTTAATGGGTTTTTCAATTTAATACAGTTCAAAAAGCATAAAAAAACGCAGGGCTTTACACTTCCTGCGTTTTTTTAGTACTAAAATTTTTTTTATCGTGCTGCTAATCCCTTACTGGTACGCGGCTTTATTTTCTTTGCACCAGCGGGTAGTGGTCAATAGTTTCAAATGCATTGCGCGGGTCTTGCTTGAGTACGCTTATAAACTTGGTAAGCGAGTCAACGTACTGCGGTTTTTCAAACATACGGTCATGCGCCAGTATTACCACTGCATTAGGTTCGTTGTTCAGGTCGTTATCAAAGCGGTCGTTAATTTCTTTAACCAGGGCATCAACGCTTTGCTCGGGTATTGAGCCTACGTGCGGTACGTTTTTAAACCGCCATTCAATATCCCACCCAATTACATTATACCCCATTGAGTCTAACCTTTTACAAACCGGCATGGTTGATTTTGGCCCTCTCATTTCGCCTTTGCCAACCCAGGAGTTATTGCCTGGCAGGCGTATAATTTTAACCGGTACACTTAGCTCTTTCTGGTTACGCAAAAAGTCGTTGATGGCGCTGTCGGGGTGCGCGTAAAATTCTTTGTATTTATTATAGGCATGCGAGTAGCTGTGGTTGGCTATCAAAAATTCGGGGTAATTATCACGCAGGCTGTCCACTATTCTTTTTCTTGCACGGCTGTTGGCATTAAAGCCCACAACAAAAAAAGTGGCTTTTACGCCTTGTTGATGAAATACGTTTTTGCAAATATTAGTACCTGGCGGTTGCGGGGCATCGTCCCATGTAAGAAAAATATATCTTTTACTGCTGTCGTATTTAATAGGGGCGCCGGGTACAGGTTTTGCCGCCACTGTTGTTGAGTCAGCGCCTTTTTTTTCTTCTCCGTTTCCGCTGCCTTTGCAGCCTAAACCCAAAATAATGCCTGCTGAACATACCCACGAAATAAGTGATAGTGTTTTCATTTTTGCTTTGTTGTTTTAGAAGAATTATTACAGGAATACATGTGGCATACCCGTGCAGCAAAAGTACTGCTTTGCCGGGTATTTTTGTAACAACGAATTTTGCACAGCTATATTGCCGTCATTTTAGGGCATTGTGCGGCAGATGGTTACATTTGCTTTGCAAACAGTATTGCAATGGCACAGGCAACGCATATTAATGATAAGATAAAAGTGCTGGGGCTGGTATCGTATAACTTTTTGCCTGCCAAAATGGGGGGGCAAAAAGCTATCGCATTATTTTACCAGTTTTTTAGTAAACATGCATCATTTGTTTGTGTTGCCACAAAAAACAACCAGCCTGGTGCTGCTGAGTATGAGGTGCTGAATATTCTTTCTAATGCACCGCTGCGTTATATAAACATATTTTACTTTTTTACATTAAAAAGAATAATACAGCGGCGGGGCATTACCCATTTGCAAATTGAGCACCCTTATTATGGCTGGCTGGCCCTTTTATTACGGTGTTTTTGCGGCGTTAGAATTATATTACACAGCCACAATATTGAGGGGGAACGGTTCAGGAGCCTGGGCAAATCATGGGCTTCGGTGTTGCTATGGTACGAAAGAAAAATACACCGTGCCGCAGATTATGTTTTCTACATTACCGGCGAGGATATGCAATATGCTATAAATAAGTTTGGAGTTAGCCCGGGAAAATGCCTGGTAACACCGTATGGTATTAACCTGGCGGCGCCACCCACCCCGGCTGAAAAAATGGAGTGCCGTGCTATAATTGAAAAAAAACATCAGGTACCAGCCCGGGCAACGGTGCTGCTTTTAAATGGTGCTTTTGATTACAAACCTAACCTTGCTGCTTTACAATTTGTAATTGAAAAACTAAACCCTTTATTAGCTGGCAGGCCAGGGCTTAGTTATAGAATTATAATATGCGGCAAGAACATTCCTGCAAATATTCTTTCAGGTAAATATCCAAACATTGACATTGCTGGTTTTGTTGATGATATAGAATTATACCTTAAGGGGTCTGATATTTTTTTAAACCCAATAGCAGGGGGCGGTGGCATAAAAACAAAACTGGTTGAGGCCCTGGCATATAACCTAACAGCCATATCCTTTGCGGATGGCGCTATTGGAATACCTGTTGAGTTGACCGGCAGCAAGCTTATTGTTATGCCCGGTAATAAAGATGGAGTTGCGATGGCCTTTGTAGAGGCCGTAGAAACCTGGTATCTTAACCCGGGGCTAAACATACCGGTTGAATATTTTTTATATTTTAATGCCGGAGCAATTGCAAAAAAAGCGGTTGAATTTATTTCTGCAAGATAAGGCGGCGTGTAAAAACAGTAAGTATTATCTTATTTGCTGGTTGAATACTACAAATACAAGCCATTTTATACAATAGCGGCAATATTCCTTACATATATAAATGGTGCGCAAAAAGTAATAATACAGTCCCCGTTTATAAATTACGCGCATAATTTCAAGCTCATTCCGCATCATAGTTTTGGTAAGCAACAATTGTTTACGCCGGTCTGTACTGCCATTGTTTAGGTGAATAATAGTGGTTTCACAATAAAAAAAACAATTATATCCAAGCTTTTTTATCTGGTAACACCATAAATGATCTTCACCATACATAAAAAAACGGTCATCTAATTTATGCCCGGGCATTTGGAGAATAATTTTCCTGGGCAGCATAAAAAATGCACCATTCAACCAATCGCATGTAGTATTAAAGTCGCATTTAAAATATTTTCCGAGCATTAAAAGCGCTCTTTTTTTGTAAGCCATAAGTAACAGTACAAAACGTAATAAATCAAGTAACTCCCATTGTACGCTTCTAAAGCGGCGGGCAGTATATTGCAAGCTGCCATCAGGATACGTCATTTTAACGCCCAATGCACCAATTGAGCTGTTTTGTGCGAGTGTAAATGCTGCCCGGCTTATTGCATCCTCCTGTAAAAGTGTATCGCTGTTTAATAATAAAATCGTATCGCCTTGGGCATATTGTATGCCGAGGTTATTGCCTTTGGCAAAACCATTATTTTCTTTATTTTTTATAAGCGTGATGCCTGGAAATTTTTCAGAGAAAAGCGACGCGTCACATTCAGTTGAATTGTTATCTACCAGTATTATTTCATAGGTAACCCCCCTGGTATATTTAATAACACTTTCAATGCAATTGCATGTTAACTGGTAAGTGTTGTAATTTAATATTATTACTGAAACTAACATGGCTTAGCTGCAAAATTGAGTATTAAAGCAAATATATCCGGCTTTGGTATGCGGCCAAAATAATAACGTTCAATTACCTTTATTTCAATAGTTTTGCAGGTTCTATTTGAGGTTATGAAAACAGCTTTAATAACAGGCATTACAGGGCAGGATGGCGCATACCTTGCAGAAATACTGCTGAACAAAGGGTATAATGTGCATGGTATAAAAAGAAGAAGCTCTTTAATAAATACAAAGCGGATAGATCATTTGTTTTTTGATAAGCAGCTTGCAGAACGGTTTCACCTGCATTATGGCGACTTGACTGATTCGTCTAACCTGCTACGCATTATTCAGCAAACACAGCCGGACGAAATTTACAACCTGGCCGCCCAAAGCCATGTACAGGTGAGCTTTGAAACGCCGGAGTACACAGCTAACGCTGACGCAATAGGCGTTTTAAGAATATTGGAAGCAATAAGAATACTTGGCCTTGAAAAGAAAACGCGGTTTTACCAAGCCTCCACTTCGGAACTATATGGCAAAGTTCAGCAGGTGCCGCAAACTGAAACTACCCCGTTTTATCCCCGCTCTCCCTATGGGGTAGCAAAGTTATACGGGTATTGGATAACAGTAAATTACAGGGAGGCCTATGGCCTTTATGCTGTAAATGGCATTCTTTTTAATCATGAAAGCCCGACAAGAGGTGAAAGCTTCGTTACCCGCAAAATTACTATTGGTGTTGCCCAAATAGCCTTAGGTATGCTTGATGTTTTGCTTTTGGGTAATCTTGATGCCAAACGTGATTGGGGTCATGCCCGTGATTATGCAGAAGGAATGTGGTTGATCATGCAGCAAGATACTCCCGAAGATTACGTACTTGCTACCGGCGTTACCACATCGGTTCGGGATTTTATTGTGATGGCATTTAGAGAAGTGGGAATTGAAATCGCATTTGCTGGGGAAGGTGTCAACGAAAAAGCATTTGTTGTAAAATGTCATAATCCTGCCTACCAGTTGCCCGGGGGCAAACAGGTGGTAGGCATTCATCCGCGTTATTTTCGCCCGGCAGAAGTTGACCTGTTAATTGGCGATGCTTCAAAAGCTCAGAAAAAATTAGGATGGAAGCCTAAGTATAATATACAGGACCTTGTAACGGAAATGATGAGTGACGAAATTATTTACCAGAGCCGTAATAACGTTGGCTAATTGTTCCGTAATGGCAGGGCTTTATTTTACAGCTTTGCCAAGAATGCGTTTAACAAAAATATTCCTTATTAACTTAATAGGAAATATGATAAACGTAATGCCCACCTGCGTATAAAAGTTAATATTAAGCCCGTAAGCCGCATTATTGCATTGTATGTGTTTAATAATGGCGCCAAATTCCCTGTAAACAAGTAAATTATATACGATTCGCCTGGTAGATTTAAACTTTAAAGGTATTTCCTGGTTATACTTTTCTTTAGCAGCCAGGAAATTATTGAATGCTTCAGACACACAATTAATTACCGTGCTGGTATCAAACTTTACCAGTTCAATAACTTCGTTAACCGGCAGTCCAAATCGTTTAAAATCTCTGGAAACCGGGTTGGCCCAAAACGCATTAGCATTAAGCAACTGTACCATCGGTAGTTGCCTTGCCGCATCTGATGTTGATATCCATGTTATACCAGATGAACTGCCAATTAAAAAAGTGCAGTAATGTGTTAGCGCTGCTGTTTCCCTGAATGTTAGGGCGCTCCCATCAATAATAGCGATGTTTTTATGCAGTACTTTATTTGCAGAAGACAAAATAACTGCTGCACCCGTTTTGTCAAAAATCTTTTCAGCAACAGTTATTGCAAAGTCTTTAGACAGGGCTGATTGACCACTTTGCGGTGCATATTCAAATAATACTACGTGCTTGTAATCTGTTAAATTGTGTTTGTTGGCAAAGTCTGCTGCTTTTTGTAATTCCTGTGTATTAAGTCTAACAACAGGACTGACTGGTACTGTTATTTTGTGCGGGTAAGCATTAAAGATATTGCTTCTTATACAGCCGTTATAATATGCCTGGTTTTTGCCCAATGCATTAGTAATAAAAATTTCCTGGTATAGGCTCTGCTCTTTAAGAATTTCTTTTTCAAAATTACGGTACCACTCAGCATCATTTTTTTTCGCGTCATTCACCACCCTCACCTCATCAACATAAGGGTTCCCATTAAGTATATCCTTACAAAAAGATGCTATAGCCCAGGTTAGGTGGCAACCCGGGTAATCCTGCTTTATCTGCCGGGCTACGGCTGTCGCATAAAGGCAATCACCGTATGAAAAAAGCTGTACCAGTAATATCTTTTTCTGCGTTTCCATTATCAGGTATTTATCATCATAGCGGCAAGGTCTTCAAACGAAACCCTGGGCGCCCAGCCCATAGCATGTATAAGTGAGGGGTTGCAAACTAACTTGTGGTATTCCGGCACAAAACCTGCTTTATGTACTACATACTCTTGCCAGTTTTTACGTGCCAGTGTAAAACAAACCTCTATCCATTGCTGGATGGAATATCCTTTGCCTGAACCAAGGTTTGCTTCAAAAATATTATCCTGGCGAATAAGTGTCCAGATGGCATTTACCACATCGCCGGCAAAGGTCCATTCTTTAATAACAGAGGTGTCGCCAATTTCAAGCGGCTCACTGCTGCCACTTGCTATGCGCTTAACCGTTTCGGTTATTTTTTTTGTTACGTGACGTTCGCTTCGAAGCGGGCTGTCATGGTTAAAAAAATAGCCGACATAGGCTTTTATGCCAAGCGTGCGGTAATACCGTGCAGCATAAACGCTGTGTATACGGCTAACTGAATATGCGTCTCTTGCTTCAAATGCATCGGATTCCTTTATTGGCTTGTTTTCATTTTTAAACTGCAGCCCGCTGCCTGAAATAAAAACTTTTGATTGCGGCGACGATGTTTTTACCGCTTCCAGTATATTAAGTGTACCGGTGCTTATGGTGCCATGGTTTTCAAACATGACGTCATGACGGGTTGTAGAGTTTGCCGCGAGATGAAAAATAAACTGTGGTTGTAATGCCTTTATTAAGGCAGAAACTTCGCTGTAACTCGTAATATCTGTACGCAAAAAATCACCACTCCTGGAAACGCCGGTAACCTCATATTGCTGTTGTTTCAACAATTTGTTAAGGTAATACCCATCCTGCCCGTTTATGCCAAATATCAGCGCCTTCATTAGTCAGTGTCTTTTTTTACAACAAACGTTGCAAAAGTATAGTTACAGTCTTCAAAAACAAAGTCAGGGTTAGGACAGTCCCAACGGGGTTCGTCAACAAGTTTGCAGCCGGGCATATAACTAAGTAACCGGCTGGTAAGGTCCTCCCTTGTGTATAGCCTTGCATCTACGGCTGGCTTTTGGTCCCGGGGGCGCCAGCCATCTTTATAATCACAGGTTATTATAGCTACGCCGCCAGGCGCTAAAAGCCCCGCAATACATTTTGCAAATGACTCGTCATCGGGGTCGTGCTCAATAACAGAAGTTGAAAATATAATATCGTACGACTCTTTTTCGGTAGTTGGTTTGGTAAAATATTCCTGCAGATAATAATTCAGCATCGGATCAATTTCCTCAACAGCATATCCTAATTTTATAATGCTCATAGAGGCCGTGTCTTCGTAACTGCCAACACAAAGTAATTTTGGATTATTATAAAAAGGCAGAAATCTCATTACAGTATCTAAAACAAACGCTTGCTGTACATTTGCTTCTTCAATTTTTTTTGATACCGTAGCAGGCGCAAACTCCCGCAGCTTTTCTATAGCTGGTTTATATATCGTTCTTGCATCATTATCCAGTATGCGGTTTAAATGGGAATAGGCCGGCAGGTCAATTACTTTGTAAGATGCATTTTTGATTGGTGTTAAATCGTCTTCGCTTGCTTTTTGAGAGTTACGCAGCCACGTAAAGGTTTTATCAGGCAAGGAAAAAAAACGTCTTATTTTAGACTGTATTGTTCTTTTTATGCCCATACGTATCTTTTGAGAATGTTTTTGCCTGTGAAGCACCGAACCAATAATGCGCTCGTATTCCCACAGCAGGTTTTCTGGGGACCACTCCCTGTAATGCTTTTCAAGCGGTGCAAAACCATTATCAATAATTGTTTTAATGCTATTATCGTTTATACAAACGGAAGGATTAACATCATGCAGGTGACGGAACATTATACTGTTAGATACAGCAACAGGTCTTCTAACCGCCAGCGCATTATCTACAGCACTTGAAAGGCCCCTGTTTCCGGTGTCTTCATACAAAAAAATATTTATTGTGTTTTTGCTTAAAAAATCAAGCATTTTTTGCTTGTCAAAAAAATCATGAGTTATTTCAAGGCTTATGCCCTTTTTTGTGATTATATTTCTGCAGTTTTTTGCAATTGCCCTTGCTGACGAACCTTCCGCATCTCCAAAATCAGCCGACGGAATATTAAATCTTATAATTGCTGCATCAAATTCATTTTGCACTAAACGCACTACTTGCTCAAATCCTTTCTTGGGAGTTCCAAAACCAAAGCTGCCAATAGTTGGTATTTGGGGTAACGGGGTATTGTTAGTACATGAAGGAATAAGCCTGCCGGTTTTATAAACAAGCGGGTTTTTTAGCAAAAGGGTAGGGTCTGGAGCAATGTAATAATCAAAAAGCGTATTACTAAGCCTTGAATGTTTGCCCGCAAAAAAATGCCGCCTGTACCCTGTGGCGGTGTCTGCATTCTGCTGCGTAATTTCGTGTATAATGCCTATTTGAGGTACAGGTATCGAAATAATATTATTCCTGAATATTCCGGGAGATACTTTTGTGGCAAGCCATGGTAAAACTGAGGGGTGATAGTTGTAAATAATTGCCGCCGGGTTATGCTGCTTTACTGCAACGTATACGTCTTCAACAGTTCCGCATTCAATGCGGATAAAATTAAAGTTTTTCGAAGTTGCTAAAACATTGCAGATGTCTTTGCCAAACTCATAAACACCACATTGTGCTTTTTTATGTGAAATAAAAAGGATGTTTTTCACCTAATCACTTTTTTATTATATCTATCACCGGTACGGGAAAAATAAAGCCGGTGCCTTTTTCAAGCGCTTCTTTTTCCCGCTCCATAAACTCGCTTTTAAAATGCCATGGCAATACAAGATAATAATCGGGGTTCATCGCACGGCTTTCTGCCTCGCTTATTATAGGTATGTTTGTGCCTAATGTTTTAGCGCCGTATTTATCAGGGTTGCGCTCGGCTGCATAGTCAATTAAGCTGCTGTCTAAATTACACCATTGCAAAATAGTGTTACCTTTTGTAGAAGCTCCATAAATATGAATACGCTTTCCTTCTTTTTTAAGCCCGGCGATTAATGTATGTAAATCCGTTTTTAACTTTTCAATCCGTTGCTGAAAGGCTGCGTAAGGCGCGTCAGTATCCAACTCAAGGTCAAACTCTTTTTGCCTTATATCATTCATCAGCTTTGCATCTTCAGCATTTTTGTAAAGGTTACTTTCCTTGTGTGTGGCATAACACCTTATACTGCCGCCATTTATATCGTTAAATGATATTTTAAATATTTTCATACCGGCCATGGCTACAATCTTTTCAAGTACAGCCAGGCTGTAAAATTCAAGGTGCTCATGGCAAATGGTATCGTAGCTGTCTAACTCAAGCATGCGCGGCATGTAACTCATTTCAAACACCCACACACCGTCTGCATTCAGCAACTGTTTTATGCCTTTAACAAAATCCACCGGGCTTTCAAGGTCATAAAACATGGCTATGGATGTAATAATATCCAGCTTATTATGGCCTATTATTTTAAACAGTTCTGCTGAAGGAAAAATATCCTGTACAACAGTGGCATTTTTAATTTCCTGCGCAACATCGCTTGGGTCGCAACCAAATTTTTCAAAGCTTTGCGGGTAAAAATTAAGTAATGTGCCATCATTACAGCCTATATCCAAAACCCGGCATTCGGTACTTTTCACCAGCCCGGTAACGCTTTCTGCAATGCCCTTTAAATGATTGGTCATGGTAGCGTTGGTTCCGCTGCGGTACCAGTACGCGGCATATAAAATTTCGGGGGGAACGCTATGCTCCATTTGCAAAAGCCCGCAGGCATTTTCATCTTTCTCAGGGTTGCAGCGTACGAGTGAACATTCTATCTTCCTGTGCGACGGCATTTCTTTGCCGGGCTTTACAAACGATCCCTGCAGGTATTGGGGGCCAAGGTTAATAACCTGCGTTAAAGAAAGTGAGCCGCAAACCCTGCAAGTGTTCCTTTTTTTTATATGCATTACTAACTGCCTTTTTTATTTGTAATTAGCTGCTGAAATTCCAGGTCAATGGCGTCAATGCACTTATTACGCTGCAGGTTAAGTACTGCAAGCATATTAATAAGTTTATCTTTTTCATCTGCCGGCACATTTGCAATATCATAGCCTTTTTCAACCTCATGCCAAAGCCTGCAGTTTATATCTGCCAGTTGGGAAAAAAGGCTTCCAATGTTGCCATCAACATCTTCAACCTCGTTACCTTCCTTCTTAAATACCTTATTGGAGGCGAATGTGAGTTTTTCGGGCGGAATATTACCGTTTACCGCGTCGTTCACATAAGTGTCTATTTCTTGCTGTAACTGTTGCTCTTGTTTTTCCAGGCTCTGCAGCCTTTCTTTATCTTCAGTATGGTACTGCTTAAGCTTAACAATAGTCAGCTTGTCACAAAGCATACCGAGCGTTTCTGCCATATTCAATTTTTAAATTACCAAAACCATTTCTCAAAAAGCGCTCCAAAAACCTTCGCAAAATTATTTTATTGATACCGCTGTTAAAGCCACTGAATTTTTAGTGGCAGTGCTTGAAGGCGCCTGGTATTTTATTTCAGTTTTTTGCTTGCCAACCGGCATAGTATCACCCTTATGCAACTGTGCGAGGGTAGGGGCAATTACCAATGAAACGATTGACATTAATTTGATAAGGATGTTCATAGACGGGCCTGAAGTATCTTTAAACGGGTCGCCCACTGTATCTCCTGTAACGGAAGCTTTGTGAGGGTCAGATTTTTTGTAATAGGTCTGGCCGTTTATTTCAACACCTTTTTCAAATGATTTTTTTGCATTATCCCATGCGCCGCCCGCATTGTTTTGAAACATTCCCATCAACACACCGCTTACTGTAGCGCCAGCCAAAAAGCCGCCAAGGGCTTCTGGGCCTAATAAAAAGCCTATTACAAGGGGTGATATTATAGCAATAGCGCCGGGTGCCATCATCTTTTTAATAGATGCTTCTGTAGAGATTGCTACGCATTTATCGTATTCCGGCTTACCTGTACCTTCCATAATACCAGGTATGCTTTTAAACTGCCTTCTTACTTCTTCTACCATCGCCATGGCCGCTTCGCCAACTGCGCGTATAGCAAGCGAGGAGAATATAAACGGTATCATACCTCCAACAAAAAGGCTGGCAAGTACTTTGGCTTTATAAATATCAATGCCGGATATGCCTGCTACGCCAACAAAAGCGGCAAACAGTGCTAACGCGGTTAATGCTGCAGATGCAATGGCAAAGCCTTTACCGGTAGCGGCTGTGGTATTACCTACTGCA
>DASZUX010000534.1:0-8246 GCA_035547455.1 Chitinophagaceae bacterium | reverse complement strand
ATATATAATGAAATACGGTGTAGTTGTTTTTCCCGGTTCAAATTGCGACAGAGATGCACAGCATGCACTTGCCAACGATATGGGTAAAGAGGTTATTATGCTTTGGCATAAAGACGAAGATCTTAGCATGTTCAGCACAGATGACTGCATAATATTACCGGGCGGTTTTTCATACGGCGACTACCTGCGCTGCGGGGCTATTGCACGCTTCAGCCCAATGATGAAAAGTGTTGTGGAGTTTGCAGGCAGGGGTGGTAAAGTGCTGGGTATTTGCAATGGTTTTCAAATACTTTGCGAGAGCGGGCTGTTGCCGGGTGTATTATTAAATAACGCGCACCAGCAGTTTGTATGCAGTAACGTGTTTATAAAAAATGGCGATGGAGCTCCTTTAAAAATTCCGGTAGCACACGGTGATGGAAGGTATTTTGCCGACGATAAGATACTGGATGAACTGGAAGCCGGTAACCAGGTAATATTCCGCTATTGCGATGCTGATGGTAACATTGTTGCCCCGGCTAACCCAAACGGTGCAGTGCGCAATATTGCAGGTATAAAAAACAGGAATGGCAATGTATTTGGCATGATGCCGCACCCTGAAAGAGCCTCCTCGGCTGCATTGGGAAATATAGACGGGAGGAAAGTATTTGAGATTTTAGGATTGAATTAACAAGTGTGCCGGGAAGGTGTACCACCTGCATACGTTTTTATAATAAAACCAGTTTGATGAAAAAATTTACGTTATTGGCGCTTGGTGTTTTTGTAAGTGCAATAGCTTTTTGCCAGGGCGAAAACCCTGTACAATGGGCATTTACTGCGCAAAAAAAAGGAGATAAGTTATACACGGTTGTTATGACCGCTACGTTTGCGCGCCCCTGGCATATTTACAGCCAGAAAACACCCGATGGGGGCCCCATACCTACCAAAATTACTTTTAAAACAAACCCTTTGCTGGTACTGGATGGTGATGTAAAAGAAGAAGGACAGATGCAAACGGTACACGACGAAAATTTTGGTGTTGATGTAAAATACTATTCTGATAAAGTGGTGTTTAGCCAGGTGGTAAAGCTAAAGGCTAATGTAAAAACCCATGCTACAGGCACACTGCAATATATGGTTTGCAACGACCAGAGATGCCTGCCGCCAAAAACGATTCCTTTCGATATTACGCTGTAATAAATTGAATTGTAATGAAAAGAATTTTACTGCTGCTGGCAATTTTTTTCAGCAGTGTAATGGTATTTGCCCAAACATCTTCAGTTTCTCTTAACTGGGTTTTACAGTCAAAGCGCATTAATCAAAATACGTACGAAATTTCTGCACATACTACTATACCCCAGGGGTGGTATTTATATGCCAACGATAGTACGGATGGCCTTAAAACAACGTTGGTGTTTGATTATGCCCATATTAAACCCCAAGGCGAAATAAGTTTTAATAAAGCGCCTGAAACAATAACTGATGCGGCCTTCAACAAAAAATTACAGGTGTACACAGGGGATGTTACTGTTAAGCAAACGGTTATTGTTGACAGCGTTGTACCGGCCAAAGCTAAAGTAACTGTTGCATCAAATATTGGCAAGCCTGGTGAGTTTCTGCCCCTTGAAATGCCCATGGTGGTTGACATGGAAGGAGGTGTTGATATATCCGCCGGCGCACAGCGTATTAAAATTGCAGGTATTGATGTTAATCATCCTATAAGCAATTATGGTGGGTCATCACAGGTAAAAGGCAGCCTTGCCGCCATATTTTTTATTGGTTTCCTGGGCGGCTTTATTGCATTGCTTACCCCATGTGTATTTCCTATGATACCTGTTACTGTATCGTTTTTTACCAGCAGGGCATCAAGCCGCAGGCAGGGTATTCGTAACGGGTTGATGTACGGCTTTTTTATATTTCTTATTTACGGGCTTATCAGTGTTCCTTTTCACCTGCTTAACCTTAACCCTGAAATATTAAATAACATTTCTACCAATGCAACATTGAATGTTGTCTTTTTTATAATCTTTATAACCTTCTCTATTTCATTTTTTGGCTTTTTCGAAATATCGTTACCAAGTAACCTGGCTACCAAGACAGACACGAAGGGTGGGCTTGGTACAATAGGCGGTATCTTTTTTATGGCCCTCACATTAACTATTGTTTCATTCTCCTGCACAGGGCCTATTTTAGGCTCGTTGCTGGTGGGTTCATTAAGCGGTGGCGCATGGCCTTTAACTGCCGGACTCTGTGGTTTTGGGCTTGCACTTGCATTGCCGTTTGCAGTGTTTGCCATTTTCCCGAATATGCTAAAAGCACTACCAAAATCAGGCGGCTGGCTTGATACAGTTAAAAAAGTATTGGCTTTCGTGGAGCTGGCACTGGCATTCAAGTTTCTCTCCATGGCAGACCTGGTGATGCACTGGGGTATTTTAAAGCGGGAGGTATTTTTTGGATTGTGGATAGCTGTAAGTAGTGGTTTGTTTTTATACCTTTTTGGCATATTGCGGCTGCCGCACGACTATAAGGGCATGAAGATTAGCACGGGCAGAAAAGTGACCGGCGTAATTGTAATATTAATAACCCTGTATTTACTGCCTGGCATAACAAATACAAAATATGCAAATCTTAAGCTGGTGAGTGGTTTTCCCCCGCCTTTGCATTATAGCATTTATGGCAAAAGCAACGTGAATGGAAAAGGACTTGCCGCCAACGTGGTAAATGATTATGATAAAGCCCTTGCATTGGCAAGAGCGCAGCACAAACCCTTATTGATTGATTTTACCGGCTGGGCATGCACCAATTGCCGCCGCATGGAAGAAAACGTATGGACGGACCCGGAAGTTTATAAGTACATAACCAATAATTATATACTTGTATCATTGTATGTAGATGACAGGGAAAAGCTGCCCATATTGCAACAGGTACCCGAATATAAAACTATTGACGGGCGTACAAAAGAGATAATTACCAATGGTGACAAATGGGCAACTTTTGAAACTGAAAATATTGGCCAGTCTGCCCAACCGTATTATATTTTATTAAGTAATGATGAAAGGTTGCTTAATAACCCGGTTGCTTATACACCGGATGCAAAACAATATTTAAAATGGCTGCAAAACGGGAAAGCCACTTTTGACAGCATACAAAAGATAGCAGATGTGCCTGTTAGCAACGCTTCAAAATAATTGTGCCTGCTATAAAAAAACAGAATCATTAATAGCTGTAATAACAAAAAACCCTCCGTTGAGGAAGGTTTTTTGCTTGGGGAATTTTAGCGAGCGGTATTGTCATCTGCTAATATTGTGTATGGCAAGTTTGAGGGAAACATTCAACACAAACCTTTTGCAAAATGACAATGTTTTTATAATTATTTTACAGTGTATGTCTGACACTATAAAATAAAGTAAAATTTTGCATAATTCCCATTAAAATTTTATTATAAGGATATTTGTTTTTCTGTCATCATTTTACGCAGGTTAATAAGGCCATACCGCATACGGCCAAGGGCCGTGTTAATGCTGCAGTGCGTTACTTCAGCTATCTCTTTAAAGCTCATATCGCCAAAATGGCGCAGTACTATTACCTCTCGTTGTTCATCAGGTAATTTGGCCAGCATGCGGTGCACCCTGTCGTACCCCTGGTTGCGGATAATAGTTTGTTCAGCGTTCTCATTTACTACTACAATCAGGTCAAAAATATCTGTGTTGTCGTGGGTTACTATAGGGGGTGTACGTTTAACCTTTCTAAAATGGTCAACACAAAGGTTATGGGCAATACGCATAGCCCAGGGCAAAAACTTACCTTCTTCGTTGTAGCGCTTGCTGCGCAATGTGTCAATAATGCGAACAAATGTTTCCTGGAAAAGGTCTTCAGCAAGGTACTTGTCTTTAACAATAAACAATATGGTGCTGAACAGTTTGTCTTTATAGCGCTTAACCAGGGTTTCAAGGGCATTGCAATTTCCATCCTGGAAAGCAAGAATAAGCTGGGTATCAGTTAATTGTGTACTCATATACGTGCCTTTAGTAAGGGGGTAATACACGCCACTGCGACTATTTTGTTTAAAAATTACGTAGCTGGCTCTGAGTACAATTCAATATATAGGCGATGTGTTTTTGTGAAGACTATGTGAAATTAGCAACTCTTTTCATCAGCGCTGCATGCAAATTGTAAAAGATTTGTGAATAATTTAAAAATAATCAGCAACTCATATTACTTGACTCATTTGTTGTAATAATCGTTGCAACAAACTCAAATTTATAAATATCTTTGATAAGTTTTTTAGCATTTCGATTAGTTGCTGAAGAACTTATAAACTTTTTTGGGAGAAGAAAATTATGACAAAGCAGGCAGCACAACAGCAAAGTGCAATAAGGCAGGACGGTACGCCCGGCAGCAACAATAATATTGTAGTGCATGGCGCCAGGGTGCATAACCTTAAAAATGTAACAGTTACTTTTCCCCGCAATAAATTTATCGTGGTTACCGGTGTATCTGGTAGTGGTAAATCTTCCCTTACAATAGATACCCTTTTTGCCGAAGGCCAGCGGCGATATGCAGAAAGCCTTAGCGCTTATGCAAGGCAGTTTATGTCGCGCATGGCAAAGCCTGACGTGGACTATATTAAAGGGTTGTGCCCGGCAATAGCTATTGAACAAAAGGTAATTACCCGTACACCGCGCAGTACAGTGGGCAGCATGACGGAAATTTATGATTACCTGCGGCTATTATTTGCCAGGGTAGGTAAAACTATTTCACCCATAAGTGGCAGAGAGGTTAAAAAAGACGATGTGCCAGATGTGGTAAAAGCTATAAAAGACCTACCCGGCGGCAGCAGGGTTGTTATGCTTGTTGCGTTTAAGCAGCATGCTAAAAGAGATATACGGGAGGAGTTAAATATACTGGTACAAAAAGGCTTTACACGTATTTATGTGCGTGATGAAGAGGCAGGAGAGAAGCCCAATGGCGAAATAATACGGATTGAAGAAATACTGGAGAAGGATGATAAGACACTGAAGGCACAACTTGGGTTTAAAAAAGGACGCAACGTTTACACTCTTATTGACAGGGTGATGACCAAAGATTTTGACGAAGATGATTTGCACCGCCTGTCAGACTCTGCAGGCACGGCTTTTTATGAAGGAGAGGGAGAGATGGACATTGAAATAAATGGCGAAAAACTAATTCATTTTAGTAATAAGTTTGAACTGGATGGTATCCAGTTTGAAGAGCCGGTGCCCAATCTCTTCTCCTTTAACAACCCGTTTGGCGCATGCCCTACCTGCGAAGGCTTTAGCCAGGTGCTGGGCATTGATGAAGAACTGGTAATACCCGACCGGCGTTTAAGTGTGTACGATGGTGCGGTGGCGCCCTGGAAAGGCGAAAAGCTGAGCTGGTGGCTGGAGCAATTTGTAAAAAATGCCCGCAGTATTGATTTTCCCATTCATAAACCCATAGCAGATCTTACCCCTTCGCAGTACCAAACCTTGTGGAGTGGTAAAGGTGCAGCCCTGGGTATTAACGACTTTTTTAAAGAGGTAGAACAAAACCTGTATAAAGTGCAGTACCGCGTGCTGCTAAGCCGCTACCGCGGCCGGACGCTTTGCCCTGATTGCCATGGTTACCGCCTGCGTAAAGAAGCGTTATATGTAAAAGTAGGCGGCAAACATATTGGCGAGTTGTGCGAAGTACAAACCAAAGATTTAGCTTTATGGTTTAGCCAGTTGGAAGGTAAAGAGTTGCCTGCCGCTGTTTATGATATGCGTGTTACCGGGGAGGAAACCTTATTAATGGCGGCAGAACCAGGAGATAACGGGTATGCCGCTGGTGCCGGTAAGGGGCTGGAGGCCCCGCCTGTATTATCTGAAACCGGCAAGCAAATAGCCAAGCGTATTTTAATTGAAATAAACCAGCGCCTGCAAACATTGATAGATGTAGGCCTGGGTTACCTTACTCTCAACCGTCTTGCCAATACGCTTAGCGGTGGTGAAAGCCAACGCATACAACTTACCCGTAGTCTTGGCAGTAACCTTACCAACTCATTGTATATACTTGATGAACCGTCTATCGGCCTGCACTCAAGGGACACAGAAAAATTAATAAAAGTATTAAAACAGTTAAGGGATGCAGGCAATACCGTGGTAGTGGTGGAGCACGATGAAATGATGATGCGCGAAGCAGACCATATTATTGATATGGGACCGCTGGCGTCGCACCTGGGCGGCGAGGTGGTGGCAGCCGGTAACTACAATGAAATTATTGCCAGCCCGCAAAGCCTTACCGGCAAATATTTAAAAGGCGAGCTTACCATTGACCCGCCTAAAACCACCCGTCGCTGGGTACGCAGCATAATTGTTGAAGATGCAAGGCATAATAACCTTAAAGGCGTTACAGTACAGTTTCCTCTTAATGTACTGTGCGTGGTAAGTGGTGTAAGCGGCAGCGGCAAAACTACCCTGGTTAAACAAATTTTATATCCCGCACTTAAAAAATTAAAGGGTGAGTTTGTAGATAAAGTGGGCTACCATAAAGCCATTACCGGCGACGTAGAACTGGTTGGGCAAATTGAACTGGTTGATCAAAATCCCATTGGAAAATCATCCCGCAGCAACCCGGTTACTTATATAAAAGCCTATGACGAAATACGCGATCTTTTTGCATCGCAGCCGCTGTCAAAAATGCGCGGCTTTCAGCCTAAGCATTTTTCTTTTAATGTAGATGGAGGCCGGTGCGACAATTGTAAAGGCGAAGGTGAACAAATTGTTGAGATGCAGTTTTTGGCCGATGTGCATTTAACCTGCGAGGTTTGCGGTGGTAAACGGTTTAAAGAAGAGGTACTTGAGGTGCAATATAAAGGTAAGAGCGTTTTTGATGTGCTTGAAATGAGCGTAGATGAAGCCATAGCATTTTTTTCCGCAAAGGACAGCGGGAAAGACGGCGCCGCTATAGCTAAAGCATTGCAACCATTGCAGGATGTTGGTTTAGGTTATGTAAAACTGGGACAAAGCAGCGACACACTTAGCGGTGGCGAAGCGCAGCGTGTAAAATTGGCCAGCTTTTTAGGCAAGGGCAGGTCTGCCGACAAAGTGCTGTTTATTTTTGATGAGCCTACCACCGGGCTTCACTTTAACGATATTAAAAAGCTACTTGCTTCTTTTAACGCCCTCATTGACCAGGGCCACTCCGTATTGGTAATTGAACATAATACTGATGTTATAAAATGCGCCGACTGGATTATTGATCTTGGGCCCGAAGCCGGCGATGCCGGCGGCCACCTGGTATTTGCAGGTGTGCCTAATGACTTAAAGAAAGTACGGGAAAGCTACACAGGCAGGTTTTTGCAGGTATGAGTTTATTATCTCAGTCGGTCCATGCTTTTTACAAGACGCTGGTCCCTGTACATTCCCCTTAAGGCCAGTAATAAAAATACCGGCACGGCAAAGGTAAAAACGCAGGTTATCAATGGTAACCCCATGTCAGTGTAATTTTCCTTCATATTTAAAAAGTACAGGGCAACAATTATTATTGAAATAACCAGGTTAGCGGCTGTAAGCCGCATTTGCAATTTCCTGTCTTTAAACAAAAAAATAGTTATTAATGCACAAATGGCGCTTGCCACTGTTAAGGTAACGATGGGTATTGAGTCCACAGCAGCCAGGGGAGTATTTACAGATGCAATACCTGCGGGCGCTGCTACGGCTGTTTTAAGATGCCCTGTGTAAAAAGGGAACTTCATGGTTAAAAAGGCGCAGGCGCTTGCAAGCAAAAGCCATAAAGATTGAATGCGTTGGATCATACCTGTAAAGTTATGGTTATGCTAAATTATATATGCCCGCATAAAAGTAGGTAAAAACCAATATTCATTAACACTAAACCGGCACTGTTTATGCAATTTTAAAAAAGGGACAATCATTGCTCTTTAAAACTTTATATATGAAAGCGCTTATTCTGTTAACCGCCTTAATATTTGTAGCTGCAACAGGCTATAGCCAGCAGAAGATGATACCTGTAACACCAGGTGCAGATAATCATTCTCAATATAATTACAGCAACCCAGTATTCTCCAGTGATTCCATTTTTGGCAGCGTGAGGATATATCCTAACCTGGCAGTGGGCCGGCTAACCCTTGTAGTAAATGACGCAAACCCTTGTATTTTACAACAGGGTGAATGTATCGTATACAATAACAGTGGGTTGCCCTTAGCCCAAAGCCCGTTTACCACCGGCACTAATCAAATTTATATTACCGCCTTGCCTGCAGGCATGTA
>DASZUX010000533.1:0-5882 GCA_035547455.1 Chitinophagaceae bacterium | reverse complement strand
TATATTAACATATACATTACCGTTATCATCCAATGTTATGGCTTTGGCTTCATGTTCGTGACGGGAAAGCAGGCCGGTTACAATTTTTTCCGGTGAATTACCATCTATTACCTTACCAGACGAATCAAGCTTGTACCGGAATACTTCCTCATCAGAAGATGCATACAGGTAGCCATTTTCAACATACATGCCGGTGCCGGTATAATTGCCAAACCCTTTTGACTCTGCAACCTTTCCATTAGCGCCGGGGTGCAGCCAGATAATGCCATTGCCGTCTTTAAGTTTAGCAAGTTTTACATAAATGTCACCTTCTTTTGTTACTGCAAGATGCCTGGGCGAGGTAAGGCTGTCAGCCACAACCAGCGCACCAAAACCCTGTGGTAATTTTAAACCGGCATTACCGGTATCAGCAACAGGAGATGAAGCCTGTTGTTCAGCAACCCCGCCGTTATTGCTACTGCAACTTGTAAGCAAGCCGGCTGCAAAGGCTGTAACGGCAAACAGCGTAGTTGTAAACAGTGTCTTTTTCATGCGTTTAATATTTATATTATTGGGAAATTTGCACAGTTTGTTCCTGCAATTGCACCCACTCATACAAAGCATCCACCAGGCTGGTATTTTCCTGTTCCGTACCCACCGTAATTCTTAAGCAGTCTTCGCAAAGTTTTACCCTGCTGCGGTCGCGCACCACTATAGCTTTTGTAAGCAAAAAGTCGTACACTTTTTTGGCTTCCTGCATTTTAACCAGCAAAAAGTTGGCGTCAGACGGGTAAACCTTTTCAATACCCGGCATACCTGCCAGCACTTCTGACAACGCATCGCGCATGCCGGCCAACACAACTATCATATCATTTACCTGGTCCACATTTTCAAGCGCCTGCAAGGCAATTTCCTGTGCTGCCTGGCTAATGTTGTAAGGCGGTTTAACCTTATTCATTACCTCAATAACAGCGGTTGCGGCAAAAGCCATACCCAGCCGCAAACCTGCCAGCCCCCATGCCTTGCTGAAAGTTTGCATTACTACAAGGTTAGGGTAATCCGTAAGTTCCTGTATAAAGCTTTTTTGCCGGGCAAAATTTATATAAGCCTCGTCAATTACCACAAGGCCGTTAAAATTGTTCAGTACGGTTTCTACATCCTGCCTGTTTAACAAATTGCCCGTAGGATTGTTGGGGCTGCAAAGCCAAATTATTTTAGTGTTTGCATCCACAAGGTTTTCAAGATGTACCAGGTCAAGCTGAAAATTATCCAGCAACGGCGCATGTTTTACCTGCACATCGTTAATATTGGCGCTAACCTCGTACATGCCGTAGGTGGGCGGGCAGATAATTACATTGTCTTTACCCGGCTGGCAAAAGCACCTGAACAGTACATCAATACATTCATCGCTGCCATTGCCTATAAAAATATGTTCCGCCTCTATACCTTTTATTTTACTTACGGCTTCTTTAAGCTTTTGCTGGTGCGGATCAGGATAACGGTTATACCATTTAGCCAGGGGTGAGCCAAGGCTGTTTTCATTAGCATCTAAAAACACTTTTGCCTCTCCGCTGAATTCATCCCTTGCAGATGAATAAGGAGTGAGCCTTTTTATATTGTCGCGTATTAAATTATTTATATTAAACATGTGTGTTTGTTGGTAAGTAGTACACAAAGCGATAAATTACAAATACTTTACCGGCCGGCGGCCAGCCATTAACTACTCCTGCAGCCTTATACTTACAGCATTTTTATGAGCCATAAGCCCTTCGGCTTCAGCCAAAGTTTCAACTGTTTTGCCAATATTTTGCAAACCCTGCCTGCTAAGTTTTTGATAAGTGATTTTTTTAACAAAACTGTCAACGCTTACGCCGCTGTATGCTTTTGCAAAACCATTAGTAGGCAGGGTATGGTTGGTACCGCTGGCATAATCACCTGCGCTTTCGGGCGAGAAATTGCCGAGGAATACAGAGCCAGCATTTACAATCATTCCGGCAATCTCTTCGTCCTCTTCACAACTTATAATTAAATGTTCAGCGGCGTATTCGTTTACCAGCGCGATGGCTTTGTTCATATTTTCGAGTACTACAATGGTGCTATTTTCAAGCGCGGCCATGGCAATATCTTTACGTGGCAGCAAAGAAAGCTGTTGCTTAACACTTGCCATAACATTAGCGGCTAAAGGTTCATCTACAGTAACCAGCAGCACCTGGCTGTCTGCCCCATGCTCCGCCTGCGACAACAGGTCGGCGGCTACAAAATCAGCATCGGCGGTACCATCAGCAAGCACACATACTTCACTCGGGCCCGCAGGCATGTCAATAGCAATGCCCTGCGCTTGTGCAATTTGCTTGGCACAGGTAACATACTGGTTACCCGGGCCGAATATTTTATACACTTTGGGTATTGTTTCCGTGCCGTATGCCATAGCTGCTACTGCCTGTGCACCGCCGGCCTTAAATACCCGGGTTATGCCGCATATTGATGCCGCATATAATACTGCGGGGTGCACACTGCCATTTTTTTGTGCCGGCGTGCATAAAATAACCTGCGTACAACCTGCTATAGCTGCAGGTATGCCAAGCATTAACACTGTTGAAAAAAGCGGCGCTGTGCCACCGGGTATATATATGCCTACCCGCTCAATGGCAACAGGCTTGCGCCAGCATTCAATGCCCGGCATGGTTTCTATCACCTCTACCGGCTGCTGCTGCGCTGCATGAAATATTTTTATGTTAGCCGCAGCAGTTTCAATAGCCAGTTTTAGTTCCGGCGACACAATTTTTTTTGCTTCTTCTATTTCCTCTGCGCTAACTTTTATGTTACCCAGGGTAATGCCCTCAAACTTAGCAGTATATTTATTTAAGGCGGCATCGCCATGTTGCTTTACATCGTCCATTACAGTGCGCACCCTGTCCTGCAACTCCAGTGCATTAATGGCAGGGCGTTTTACTATTTGCTCCCATTCTTGTTCTGAAGGATATTTAAACAACTTCATACTGATTTTCTCCCCGGGAATATGTTTTAGCTGTTTATAAAAAAAGTTTACTCAAATAATCATTTTTTCAATCGGCACAACCAATATACCCTGGGCGCCGGCGAGCTTCAGTTTTTCAATTATGTCCCAAAACTCGTTCTCGCTTAAAACGCTGTGCACACTGCTCCAGCCAGGTTGCGCAAGCGGCAATACCGTAGGGCTCTTCATACCGGGCAGCAGGCCTATTATTTCTTCAACCTTTTCATTGGGTGCATTCAGCAGGATGTATTTATTGTTCTTTGCCTTTTTAACAGACTGGATCCTGAAGAGCAACTTTGACAATATTTCCTCCAGCGGCGAAGCAAGCTGCCTGTTTTTGATAAGCACCGCCTGAGACTGCAAAATCGTCTCAACTTCTTTCAGCCCATTCATAAAAAGTGTTGAACCACTGCTCACAAGATCGCATATAGCCTCTGCCAAACCAATGCCCGGGGCAATTTCAACACTCCCGCTTATTTCGTGTATTTCGGCATCAATGCCTTTTTTATCTATATATTCCTGCACTAATGCCGGGTAGCTTGTAGCAATACGCTTGCCATGCAAAAAGCCTGCATCTTCGTACACATCCCCGCGCCTGACTGCTATGGAAAGGCGGCATTTGCCAAAACCCAGCTTTTCAACCACCTCCACATTTTTCTTTTTTTCGTACACAACGTTCTCTCCAACAAAGCCAATATCGGCCACCGCGTCTTCTACATACTGTGGAATATCATCATCCCTGAGAAAGAATACCTCCAGCGGGAAATTAGTGGCTTCACTTTTAAGTTTGTTAACACCGTTGCTTATATCAATACCGCATTCTTTAAGCAACCGGATGGAATCATCATGCAGCCTGCCTGATTTTTGAACAGCTATTTTAAGCTTCATCTTTATGACTATTATAGTAAATAAAAAGGGCTTACCGTGTAGTAAGCCCCAAATGTTTTATGGCGTATGCACACAAGCCACCGGCTTACCTGGATGACAGGAAATGATGGTGGCGATGTATGTGCAATGTTATTTTCACGCCGCAAAAATAAGTGAAGCTTTGATTTGAACAAATTTTTATTAAGATACTTAATATTTTATAGCTTCATCAAGCTTGCCCCTGCGCCCTGGCATCTATAAGTTTTTTTACTTTTTTATTAGGTTAAGGGGCTGCAGGGTATTGTGGCGCACATTAAAAAGCCCCGCCAAAGGCGGGGCTTGAGTTTACCACTCTAAAGAACCCCCAAAGATCGTGTTTTCCAAGGCTAAACTTACGGGAAACATAAAAAACAAAACAGCGTTCAAATTATTTCAACAACAATATTTTATTTAAACTTTTTAACTATACCAATATTCAACCCTATGCTTGTAATGGGCAACCCGCCTAACCCTATTCCATTGATGGGTATGCGATAGTATGGCTCAATACGGAAATTAACATTATTACCTAACGAACTTGAATAGCCAGCGCTAATGTTTAAATTAGCAAACATGGTGCTTGTTGACTTTTTGGTAGATTTATCCCTGTAATAAATATATCCGTCCTTATCAAACTCGTAGTTATAGTTTTCAGAATGCACTATATAAGAAACAAGACCGCCGGATATAAAGAAGTTACCTATCTTATTTTTATCCTGCCTGAAATTATACCTTAGATTTAAAGGAAACTCCGTAAGACTGCTATAGCCACTAAGTGTAAGCAACTTACCGGAATTCTGGAACCATTTTTCAGTACTTTTATAATAACGGCCATCAGTGGTGTAATATTTTTTATCAAGAGATATACCCAGTTCAACACTAAGGCTTTTTGATAAAGTGTACCCCACAAGGCCACCAAGGTCGAATCCCACCTTATTGCCCGGCTGGTATTTAATAGTTGTGTAATCGGGCGCTACAAACACACCGGCATAAAAATGATGAACAGAAGATGATACTGTATGCGGGCCGTCCGTATTTCCTTTATCGCCTGGCACTGGCTGGGCGCCTTCAGCAGGCATACTACCAACTTCAGTTTTCTTAGAAATACCATCGTTATTGCTTTGCTGCTGCTGCGGGTTACTCCCGGAAACTAAGGCAGCGCTATTAGGCTCAACAGAGTTTAACTGCTCCTGCCTGGGGGTGTTTGCCTGCTGCGAAACAGTGCTGGATTGGTACTTACTTAAATCATTCTCCAATTTCTTTTCCTGCTCTGCCTGGCGCAAATCGCCTAAGCCCGGCATAGCATTATTATCGCTTTTAACAATACCGGTACCCGTTACGGCTATAGAAGCCGTACCCCTGGAAATTTTATTTATTGAGCCCCTTGCCGCAATAGTAGCAGCGGGTTGTGTAACCGCAGCCCGGTCATTTGCAGGAGCTGCACTATTATTACTGTTGCCAGAAGCCTGTGTATTATCGCCCGGTTTTGAAACAGTTGTATTTGCAGGAGCCTGCTGCGTTGCCTGCGTGGCTGTTGCCGCCGGTGATTGGGAAGCCGGGGCGTTTGTACCAAACCAGCCTTCGTATTTTGCAGTAAGAAGGCCCGCGGGTATAAGCAGGAGTAATAAAAGATACCTGTAGTTTTTGTTAGATTTTGAAGCAGGCAAAACAACTACGGGCGAAAGCGTATTATCGCTATCGCCTGTTAGCCTGGCGGCAATACTATCCCAATCTGCTCCTTTTATTTTGAGCGGGTAGCCATCTGCTGCACTCCTAAACAATTCATCCATATCGTCACTTGTATGCTGCATCTATTTCCTGGGTATCCTGACTTATATATTTTTGTAAATGTATTCGTGCTTTTGACAAGCTTGATTTTGACGTTCCTACCGAAATACCTAACTGCTCTGCTATTTCCTGGTGTGTAAACCCGTCAATTACATACATGTTAAAAACAACCCTGTAAGACGGCGGCAGTTTT
>DASZUX010000532.1:0-6327 GCA_035547455.1 Chitinophagaceae bacterium | reverse complement strand
AGGTCTATCAATGGCTTTCTTTTCAACATCATGGCTACTTTGGCTGCATATTCTTTCTTCCCAAAAAAGCCCTCGCTTAATATCATTTTGGAAACTTCTAACCAACTTTGCCTCGCAGCTTAAACCGAACTCACGTTAATTAATAAAAATGGTACCCTGCAGGTAATACCTCTTGGCAGCGATATTAATAATGGTGAAACCTTTCAATACATTGTACCCGCCGGTTACTGGTTCGCGGCCATGCCTGCCGGAACTGCTGATTTTAGTTTTGTTGGCTGTACTGTAGCCCCGGGATTTGATTTTACGGATTTTGAAATGGCCGAACAAGAAACACTCATCCGGGCATACCCGCTGTTGGCGGGCTTAATAAGGCAGCTTACAAGATAAGTTTTACATACAGCGGGCCGCGTATTTAGCATTTTGGCTTTAAAAAAAATGCCGCCTGTGTAACGGGCGGCGCTTAAGTTAAAGAGCAGGTTTATTATGCTGTTATTTCTTCAATTTTAAATTTTATAATGCCGGTAGGCGCCTGCACTTCGGCTACCTCCCCTTTCTGCCTGCCTATAAGCCCTTTGCCTATGGGGGAACCTACAGAAATTTTACCGGCTTTAAGGTCGGCTTCTTTTTCGCCTACTATTTGGTAGGTAACCGTTTTTTTGGTGGCAATATTGGTTATAGTAACCCGGGTAAATATAGATACCTTGCTCGTGTCTATATTGGTCGTATCTACAATACGCGCCGTTGATATCTGCCCCTCAAGCTGCGCAATTTTAGCTTCAAGTATTCCTTGCGCTTCTTTAGCGGCATCATATTCAGCATTTTCCTTTAAATCGCCTTTTTCTCTTGCTTCGGCAATGGCCCTTGAGGCTGCCGGCCTGTCAATAGTTTTCATCCTAAGCAAGTCTTCTTTCATTTTCTCGAACGCCTCTTTCGATACGTACATAACATCACTCATAATACATCCCGGTTTAATTAGAGATAAAAAAAATACAACGCCACGTACAAGTGCAGCGTTGCAGGTTTACAAATTTAAAAATAAAAAGTTGAAAAATCAAGTAGAAACACAGCCAAAATCTACCTAAAGCAGGGTAAAATGGCCGTTTTTATGCCTTATTCCCGGATTTTATGCTATTACAGGTCGAATATTTTTCCTGGGTTTAAAATATTGTTGGGATCAAAAACACGCTTTATGGAACGCATTAGCTGCAGGTTTGTATCTTCAAAAACTATGTCCATAAAACCTTTTTGCACCAACCCCACGCCATGCTCGCCGCTAATAGTTCCGCCAAGGTCTCTAACAATTGTAAACAGCTCCCGCAGGATAATACTCATTTCAATATTGCCAAAGCTGTTGCTTACTCCTTCTTTCTTAATACGAATGTGCAGGTTGCCGTCACCTGCATGGCCATAAAACACTGCTTTAAAACCGTAAATGTTACCCAGCTTTTTTACCCGGCGTATTAATGCAGGCAGTTCTGCCCTTGGTACAACAGTGTCCTCCTCAATAGTAAACCCGGCCATTTTTACCGCTTCGGCAGTACGCCTGCGCAACTTCCATAACTCCGCCTTTTGCTGTGCATCATCCGCAAAAAATACTTCACCGGCCTCGTATTGGCTTAATATTTCAGCTACTTTTTCCATTTCTTCCATCAATACATCCATATTATTGCCATCCACTTCTACTACCAGGTGCGCTTCAATATCATCATTCACAGGCACAGCCACACTGTCCATCATAGCGCTTGTAATTTTTAAAGCATCTATCTCTACCAGTTCCAGCGCGCTGGGTATTATGCCTGCTCGAAAGATAGCACTAACAGCTTCGCCTGCCTTTTCAAGTGATGCAAAGGGGGCCAGCATCAGCAAATCATATTTAGGCAACGGTATAAGTTTTAATACAATTTTGGTTACAATGCCAAGCGTTCCTTCGCTGCCTACCATTAATTGTGTAAGGTTATACCCAGTTGAATTTTTTAGTACGTTAGCCCCTGTCCAAATTATATCGCCGGCGGGCAATACCACTTCAAGGTTTAATACATAGTCTTTAACCACACCATATTTTACAGCTTTGGGGCCGCCGCTGTTTTCAGCTATGTTGCCGCCTATGAAACAACTGCCGCGGCTGCTTGGGTCAGGCGGGTAAAACAGGCCTTTTTCTTTTAAGGCGTTTTGCAATACTTCAGTAATAACGCCCGGCTCTACCGTAACCTGCATATTGCGCTCGTCAATAGCTATTATGCTGTTCAAGCGTTCCATACTAAGCAAAATGCCGCCCGATTGGGGCAGGGCGCCACCACTAAGCCCGGTACCGGCACCCCTTGGTGTTACGGGCAACAGGTGCTGGTTGCATAGCTGCATTATGGATGCAATCTCTCCGGCGGTGCGGGGCTTTACTACTACTTCCGGCAGGTATAAAAGGCATTCTGTTTCATCATGGCCGTAGTGCTGCAAGCTTTCACTATCCAGTAATACATAATTATCGCCCACAATTGTCTTTAGCTTTTCAATATGTGCTGCTGTTACAACCGGCAGCGGCTTACTTTCGTTCATACAGATATTTTTTAATGCCGGGTTAATGTTATTTAGCCATCAGCCAGCTTTTAAATACCTCAAAATCTGCCGGCATACGTGTGCTTTGTTTTTGTTTGCCCAGCAGGTGTTTTACATTTTGCGGAAAATCAATTTTTGAACCTGTTGCCTTTTCCACTATTCCTGGAAATTTTACCGGGTGTGCTGTTTCTAAAAATATTCCTTTATCACCCGGGTGCTGCTGCAGGTACTTATTTAAGGCATAGTAGCCCACCGCACCATGCGGGTCTAAAAGGTACTGGTATTGCGCATACACCTCCTTAATAGTTTGTTCAGTAGCTGCATCATTAACACTATAAGCCGTCAATATGCTTTTTAAATCATTAAGCCTTTGCCCGAACAGTTCCAGTATGCGTACAAAATTACTGGGATTACCAACATCCATGGCGTTACTATAAGTGGATACCGCAGGCCTGGGTGTATATTGGCCTGTTTGCAAAAAAGCAGGTATAATATCATTGGCATTACAGGCGGCAATAAAATGTTTTACAGGCAGGCCGGATTGTTGCGCCAGCAGGCCAGCGCAAATATTACCAAAATTCCCGCTGGGCACACAAATAACCGGCGGCTCTTTGTGCGGCCATTGCTGCAACGCATAAAAATAATAAAGCTGCTGGGGTAACCAGCGTGCCACATTAATGGAATTGGCCGAAGTAAGACATAGCCTATTGCTTAGTTCCGCATCTGTAAAAGCACGCTTTACCAGGGCCTGGCAGTCATCAAATGTTCCCTCCACTTCCAGTGCAGCGATATTTTGCCCCGGTGTGGTAAGCTGTAGTTCCTGTATAGGGCTTACTTTGCCCGACGGATATAATATTACCACATCAACACCATCTACGCCAAGAAAGCCACTTGCAACTGCACCCCCTGTGTCACCGGATGTTGCTACCAGCACGGTAGTACGCCTGGTACTGTTACGGTTAAAATAACCCAGGCACCGGCTCATAAATCTTGCACCTACATCTTTAAATGCGAGCGTAGGGCCGTGAAAAAGTTCGAGTGAATAAATATCATCACTCAGCTTAACTAAAGGAAAATCAAAATTTACAGTCTCGCCCACAATTTTCTCCAGCACATCCTGCGGTATGGTATTACCCACGTAAGGCTTCATTACCGTAACACCAATTGCTTCTTTGGAATAACTGCGAATATTTGCTACAAACCCACCCGGTAGCCTTGGAATAAATTTTGGAAAATATAATCCTTTATCCGGAGCCTGCCCTGTTATAGTAGCTTCGGCAAAAGTGGCCTTCGGCGCATTATGATTAAGGCTGTAATAAAACTGGGGCGATGATAAATTGCCCGGTATCCCTTTATTTGCGGCGGCAAGCTGCACCGCACTGGTTAACTCAATGTTCATATTTACTTTAATTGTCAGTAACCTGTTGCCGGGTATATATCATATTGTCCGCCGGCCGGTACTATTTTTACACCTTTCGTATTAATGGTAGTTATATGCGTGTGATATGAAATGCCAATTTTTTCATATACCGCTCTCATAACATTTTCAACAGCCGCAGCAGTACTTTTATCTTTACTAAGCATGAAGATAGAAGGCCCGGAACCTGAAATGCCGCCACCCAATGCACCTGCTTCCCTGCAGCATCTCTTTATCTCATCAAAACCGGGAATGAGTATGCTGCGCACCGGCTCAATAATAACATCTTCAAGTGAGCGGCCGATTAAATCATAATCACCATTTATAAACCCGGCCACAAGCCCTGCTATATTGCCCCATTGTTTTATGGCATCTTTCAGCAATACTTTCTGTTTAAGTATTTGCCTGGCATCGGCCGTGCGTACTTCAATTTGAGGATGCACGACCGTAACATGCAAAGGCGGAGCCTGTATGGACACTATATCAAGCGGGTAAATGGAGCGTATAAGTGTTACGCCGCCATAAATACAGGGGGCAATATTATCAGCATGCTTTACACCGCTGGCCACTTTTTCGCCAAACATGGCAAAACGCACCAGATCCTGCTTGCTAAAACGGTTACCCAGCAAATAATTAGCGGCCACTACCGAGCCTGCTGCACTGGCTGCACTGGAGCCTATGCCACTGCCGGGCATAATATGTTTTTTGCTGTGCAGCACAAATCCTTTTACGTCGGGCGTTTCGTCCAGTAAGGCCAGCAGTGCGGCGCCGCTAACGTTTTTTTCTGCAGGCAAAGGCAGGTTAAAATTGTCGTGGTTAACAATATGCACTCCGGGCTCATCGCTTAATTGTATGGTAAGTTCATCATTTGGATTATTAAGCGCAAACCCCAGTATATCAAATCCGCATACAACATTTGCAACGGTTGCGGGAGAAAGGACAGATACCCCCGCTGAACCTGCTGAAACAGGTGCATTTGTAAGGGAGACTTTTTGCTCTGGCATTTTAAAGTTTATTCTTAATATCTTATTAATAAATTTTCGTTCATTCCTGCTATACCCTTGCTACTCTTATAATGTCTGCAAATACACCGCTGGCAGTAACATCTGCACCGGCACCCGCGCCTTTTACTACCAGGGGTTGTTCTGGGTAACGCTGTGTTTGGAAGAGTACAATATTATCCTTGCCGTACAGGTGATAAAAATCGCTGCCGGGTGGTATGTGTTGCAACCCTACAGAAGCTTTACCGTTTTCATACGATGCAACAAATTTTAACTTGCATCCCTTTGCAGCGGCGGCCCCGTACAATGCTTTGAAATGAACTTCATGCTTTGCCATTTCGGCGTAAAAATCATCCACGCTTCCTTCAAAACAGCTTGCAGGTAAAAAGCCATTGTTTGTAATGTCTTCCATCTCAAGCTTTTCACCTGCTTCGCGGGCCAGTATCATTATTTTTCGCATTACATCAGTACCGCCTAAGTCCAGTCTCGGGTCAGGTTCTGTATAACCTTCACCCTGGGCCTGCCTTACCACATCAGCAAAGGGCCTTGATCCATCATAATTATTAAAAACAAAATTGAGCGTGCCGGAAAGCACTGCCTGTATTTTATTTACTTTATCACCGCTTCTTCTTAAATCATTTAAAGTGCCTATTACCGGCAACCCTGCTCCCACATTGGTTTCAAATAAAAACAGGGCATTATACTCGCTTGCCAGCGACTTTAATGAGGTATAATATTCGTATGAAGATGAAGCGGCTATTTTATTACAAGCAACCACGGATATGGCTTTTGACAGCAACCTGCCGTATATTTTAGCCACTTCTTCGTTGGCTGTAACATCTACAAATACCGCGTTGCGCAGGTTTTTGCTTATTACTGTATCAACAAATTCGCTAAGATTATTGGCTTGTGCGTCCTGTAATTTTTCCCGCCAGGTGTTTAAATCAATCTCGCTGCCGTTTTCAACAAACAGCATTTTTTTACTGTTGGCAATACCGGTTATGCGTACCTGCAGGTTAAGGTGTTGCAGTAAAAACCGTTGTTGCTGCTTTAGCTGCGTAAGCAGTTTGCCGCCTACATTGCCAGCACCTACAATAAATACATTCAACTGCTTGTGGGCTGTTTCAAAAAATGCTTCGTGCAATACATTTACTGCCTTTTTTATGTCTGCCGCTGCTATAACAGCGGAAATGTTTCTTTCAGATGAACCCTGTGCGATAGCGCGTACGTTAATACCATTACGGCCAAGTGCATCAAACATACGGCCGCTGATACCCGGGTGGCTTTTCATTTTATCACCCACCAGGGCAATAATGGATAGCTCGTCTTCCACCTTTATCGGGTCAACCCTTCCCTGGG
>DASZUX010000531.1:0-5055 GCA_035547455.1 Chitinophagaceae bacterium | reverse complement strand
TGTACGTATTCATTAACAAGCGTATCTATTCTTTTTAAACGTACATAGTCAATTTTTACATTAGCTGGCAGGCGTGTATTAATTGTTTGAGAAAATAGGGCAACATGCAGGCAGCAGGCTAAAAACAGGACTAAAGCTCTTTTCATTATGTCAGATATTTTAACGTAAAATAATAACTATATTTATAAGGCAAACACCGGGGTATAAAATAATTTCTTTCTCTTGCTCTTCCTCTTAAACGTATTGATCATGTATAGTGAGCGCCTGCAGAAAATGCGTACTTATTTTGAAAGCGGCATAACACGGCCATATCATTTCAGAAAGCAGCAGTTAATATTGTTGCAACAAACTATTAAAAAATACGAGAAGGAAATTAATGAAGCGCTGTTTACCGATTTAAAGAAGAATGCCGAGGAAGCATACATAGGTGAAACCGGTTTAATATACGCTGAAATTAAATTGCTGCTGAAACGCTTGAAAAAGTGGATGAAGCCGCAGACCGTTGGCACCGATATGCTTAATTTTCCATCTGCAAGCAAAATTTACCGCGACCCGTTGGGTGTGGTGCTAATAATTGCCCCCTGGAATTACCCTTTCCAGCTATCACTTCTTCCGCTGGTTGGGGCCATTGCCGGCGGTAATTGTGTTGTTTTAAAACCATCAGAATTTGCACCGGCCTCTGCATCTGTTATACAGAAAATAATACATCAAGTTTTCCCGGCCGAATATGTTTTGGTAGCTGAAGGGGATGGTGCGGCCATAATACCTGCAATGACGGATGCTTTTCGCTTTGACCATATATTTTATACAGGCAGCATACCCGTAGGAAAAGCCATCTATGCATCGGCAGCCAAAAACCTTATACCCGTAACGCTTGAACTTGGCGGGAAAAGCCCTGCAATTGTTGAAGCCGATGCAGATATTAAAGTAGCGGCAAAAAGAATTATTACAGGCAAGTTTTTAAACGCCGGCCAAACATGCATTGCCCCGGATTATGTATTGGTGAACGAAGAAGTTAAACAGCAACTGGTTGAACGCATGGCGGAAAGTATTTTAAGTTTCTATGGCAGCAATGCGGAAGAAAGTTATGAATATGGAAAAATTATTAATGAGAGAAGGTTTGATAAACTGGTTTCTTACCTGCAGGAGGGAGAAATAATAACAGGCGGAAAATTTAACCGGGAAAAACTGTATATATCCCCCACTATTCTCCATCAAATAAAGGCAGGGGCGGCAATAATGCAGGATGAGATATTTGGCCCCCTGCTGCCCGTTATAAGTTATAAAACCACAGGCGAAGCCATTGAAATAGTGAAACAGCATGCAAACCCGTTAGCATTATACCTGTTTACTGCAAGCAACGATAAACAGCAGCAATGGATAGCCAATGTGCCTTTTGGCGGCGGATGTATTAATAATACAGTAATGTACTTTTCTAATCACAGGCTGCCTTTTGGTGGTGTGGGCAACAGCGGCATTGGCGCCTACCATGGCAAATATACTTTTAATGTTTTTACACGGTTAAAACCGGTAATGAAGTCTCCCGTATGGTTTGACCCCCCAATAAAATATCCGCCATTTAAGGGTAAATTAAACTTGTTTAAAATGTTTAAACGATAACGGCGTTACCCTGCATTTATACTTTGTATTGCGGAAAACAGGTTTTAACTATTAAACAGCTTTACCATCCTGCTTTATACCTTCACCTCTTTTAAACAAAAAAACACATTGTTTGTTAAATACACTAATTGGTGATTTACAAAGTTGTGCTGATGAGAAAATTTTGGGCAAAGCTGCTATATAAATTGCTGCTGGTAGTTAAGCATAAAAGAAATATGGTTATTATGAATAAAACCAAAATGCAACCTGTAACTTCTTTTTATACCCTGCGTGCCGTATTAAACAGCGGCAAAGAGCTGGCTTTTGATCAACTGAAAGGTAAAAAGGTATTAATAGTAAATACTGCCAGCGAATGTGGTTATACCCCGCAGTACGAGGAACTGGAAGAATTATATAATCAATACAAAGACACATTGATAATTCTCGGTTTCCCGTCTAACGATTTTGGAGCACAGGAGCCTGGCAGTGATGAAGAAATTGCCCGGTTTTGCAAGGTGCATTACGGTGTCACTTTTCCCATTATGCAAAAAAGTTCGGTGATAAAGAGCAGTGATCAGAACCCGGTATTTGCCTGGCTGACCAACAGTGCATTAAACGGCTGGAATACGCAGCAACCGGAATGGAATTTTAATAAATACCTGGTAAATGAAAACGGAGAGTTAACAGCTTACTTTCCTTCTGCGGCTTCGCCGTTAAGTGACGATATTCTTGAGGCCGTTGAAAACTAACCGGCATTGTAGCCTTCGCAGTAATAACTATATTACACTTGCTATTGCCTGCACGGGCCTGCAAGCTTCGGTACAGAGTTCCTTTAACCCATTCTTTGGCTTTATTAACAACTGTTAATAAATGAGTAACCGCCTTTTTTGGAATAGTGCCGATTTTATTAAGTAATTTCCATATCAAATATATTATTCATGAGATGGAGAAAGTTTAATGGCGAAACCATTGTATTACCCATTAAGGACGCCGTAGAAGACGCGATAAAACGCGAAACCGCAAAAGGGCACCGCCTTAAAGTTTGTATCGGCACCGACAGCCAGGTTAAAGGAGCAGAAACAGAATTTGCCACTGTTATTGTTTTTTTAAGGGAACACAATGGTGGGTTTATGTACATCCATAACGAAAAAACCCGGCATAAGTACAACATTAAAGAACGCATGCTTGTTGAAGTAGCTAAAAGCATTGAAATTGCTTATGAGCTTTGCAACTTGTTTATTCGTTATGATGTTGACATGGAGGTACATGCTGACATTAACACCAACCCCCAGTTTAAAAGCAATGATGCGCTGCGCGAAGCTATGGGTTACATACTGGGTATGGGGTTTGCTTTTAAAGCCAAACCTGAAGCTTTTGCCAGCAGTTGCTGTGCCGATAAAGCAGTAAACTAACAGCAGCCCGGTACTGCAAAATAAAACAACCTGCAAAAAGCCGGTTGAGTAAAATTGTCTCCCCTTCACGGCCCTATTCTCCCAGTAAAATGCTTATCGCTTTACGGTAATCTTCAAAACAAAACCCTTTCAGCACGTTATTCATCATTGTCTCAATTCTTTCGTTGCACAGGTTGCCAATGCTGCCTTCGTGCGTATGCTGCACTATGGTTGAATAGGAATAGTTGCCTTCTTCAATGCTCAATCCTACCTGTTTGTACGCATCCCTGAAAGGCACGCCCTGTAATACAAGTTTGTTCACTTCTTCTACGCTAAACAGGTATTTGTACTTTTCATCAGCAAGAATGTTTTCTTTAACCTCAATATTGCTGAGCATAAGCCCTGCCATATCAAGACAACTGCGTAGTGTTTCAAACGCAGGAAACAAATGCTCCTTCAGCAGTTGCAAATCACGATGATACCCGGATGGCAGGTTGGTGGTCATCATCATTATTTCATTCGGCAATGCCTTAATGCGGTTACAGTGTGAGCGTATAAGTTCAAACACATCCGGGTTTTTTTTATGGGGCATTATACTGCTGCCTGTAGTAAGCTCTGCCGGGAAGCTTATAAAACCAAAGTTCTGGTTAAGAAACAAACATGCGTCCATGCTTAACCTGGCCAGCGTATCAGCAATATTGGCCAGCGCCGACGCCACTATGCGTTCTGCTTTGCCGCGGCCCATTTGCGCATAAACAACGTTATAGTTTAAATCGGCAAAACCCAGCAATTGCGTGGTAAGCGTTCTGTTAACAGGGAATGACGACCCATACCCCGCGGCAGAGCCCAGCGGGTTTTTGTTTACAACTTCAAACGCAGCTTTCAGCGTAATGGTATCGTCCACCAGGCTTTCGGCAAAAGCGCCAAACCACAGCCCGAACGAAGAGGGCATGGCCAACTGCAGGTGCGTATAACCCGGCAACAGGTATTCTTTATATTTCTCGCTTTGTGCAATTAGCAGCTGGAAGAAAGAATGCACTGCGTTCACTGTGTGCTCTATTTCAGCACGCAAAAAAAGTTTTATATCCACCAGCACCTGGTCGTTGCGGCTGCGTGCTGAATGTATTTTTTTACCTGTATCACCCAGTTTCTGTGTTAATAAAAATTCAACTTGCGAATGCACGTCTTCAACTCCTTCTGCAATTATAAAATTTTCACCACGGTCTGCAGTGGCTGGTTGCGTGGTTTTGTATATTTCTCTTAATTCATCAACCAGCACAGAAGCCTCGTCACCGGTAAGCAACCCGATAGTTGCCAGCATTTTAGCGTGTGCAATATTGCCAAGCACATCATACGGTGCCAGCAATAAATCAAATTCGCGGTCTCTGCCTACGGTAAAATTTTCTACTTCTTTCAGCGACGCGGTATTTTTTTGCCACAGTTTCATAAATCAAATTTAATTAAACGGCACCCGTTAAAGCCAATTAACAGGTTTTATTAATACTCCCAAATCCTTTAAACAATGTGCAGGCTTAAATAATAAGTTTTGCAAGCAATTCTATATATGTCTCAATCCCCTCTTTTATTTCATGCAGGTAAATAAACTCATCTGCAGTATGGCTGCGGGCACTGTCGCCCGGGCCCATTTTCAAAGTAGGAAAATTCATCAGCGCCTTATCACTCGTGGTAGGGCTGCCGTAATAACTCCTCCCTAATGCTATGCCTGCCTGTATTAAGGGGTGTGTTAAGGGGATAGATGTTGACCTTAACCGGCTGCTGCGTGGCTGTACATCACATTGTACATTTTGTTTTATTATGCCCAGTACTTCTTCAAAAGTGTACAATTCATTCACCCGCACATCAACAGTAAATTTGCACTCATGCGGCACTACATTGTGCTGGCTGCCGGCATTAATAATGGTTACACTCATTTTCATAGGCCCCAGCAAATCAGATACCTTGCTGTACCGGTATTGCATAAACCACTGAATATCTTTTACCGCTTTGTAAATAGCATTATCTCCCTCTTCCCTGGCCGCATGCCCGGCCCTGCCATGGCTTGTGC
>DASZUX010000530.1:0-8172 GCA_035547455.1 Chitinophagaceae bacterium | reverse complement strand
TTGCCTGGTATGATACTGGGTATTGCGCTGCCGCACGAACATGTTACATGGTTTGCTACCAAGGTATTTACTGAAACTATACCTGAAAATACCCTGGTGCCACCAACAAAGGGCAAAAAGGTAACTAATACAGAATTGATATCTACTTTACAAAAAAGCCTTAGCGACTGGGGCAACGAAGGCCGAACTTATATGAAAGAATCTGCCTGGTAAGGTAAAGAAAAGTATAAAATAAGCCCCGAAAGAACTTTGTCCTTCGGGGCTTATTTTATATTGGCAGGTAAGTAAGTTAAAACTTAATGGTAGAAGGCAGGTATTTGGCTACCATATCTTCATATAGCGGCTTTAACTCCTTCCAGTTAGGTGGTGTGGGATTTTTTGAATACAAGTCGTACGGGTTAAACAGGTTTACCCATTTAAACATCTCCCTGTCATGGTCGTTCATCAGGTGATCGTAGGCATGCTCCCGGTGCTGGGGGTAAAACGAATGATACCTTAGCATGTATAAGGCAGGCTCAGGCAGGTAATCTTTCATCATGTGATACACATATTCATCATGCCCCCACGAAAGATGCACGTTATCCAGCCCGCAATTGGGTTCGTACACGCCATATTTTGTTTGATACACCCCGTTGCTGTTGTCAGGATTGTTTACAAAATACTCCGAATACACAATCTTGTCGCTGTATGCACAGCCCACAGGAAAAGTATCTCCTACTACCGCCCATTGGGGCTCACCAAACAGGCATAACACCTTACCCATGTCGTGAAACAGGCCCGCAAGTACCATCCAGTCAGGATGACCGTCAGCACGAATTGCTTCAGATGTTTGCAACAGGTGCTGAAACTGGTCAAGGTCTGTGTCCGGGTCGCTATCATCAACCAATTGGTTCAAAAAGTCAAATGCAGCCCAAACGCTCATTTCTTTTTTGTCAAATTTTAAAAATTCTTCCTTCTTTTTCACAACAAAATCATACGTCTGGTAAGTATGGTTAAGTTTGTAAAACTCCCTAACGGTATCGCGGGCGGGCGCCTCGTAATTGCGGTACTCATCCGTTTTTTTACCCTGTACTATTGCTTCCGGGTCGGGATACCTTTTAAGCAGGTCTTCTTCCCATTCATCTAAAGATGCCAGCGGATTGGCATTGGGCTGGTTTACAACTGTCATATTAAGTGTATTTGTGTGAAAGAATTATCGTTTTAGTAATGCAACCGTTAATTAAATAATTTCTGGTAAGATGTGTGTAAATATCGCGCTTTTTTTACAAAAGCCGGTAATATCAAAAAAGATTTCACGGTGGACTTTGTACGGGGCCTGTTATTACCATTGCTGTGTATGCATGTCATTTATCAGTCCCCAGCCTTTACCTTTGCAGCCAAATTAGCAATATGGACAGTAAAAAAGCATCGGAAAGCCTTACCATTATGAACGAACTTGTGTTGCCCAACGACACCAATGCATTTGGCAACCTTATGGGTGGCAGGCTTATGTACTGGATGGATATTGCAGCCGCTATGGCCAGCAGCAAACATTGCAACGCACCCTGTATGACAGCAAGTGTAGATAATATAAGCTTTAAAACCCCTATAAAACTGGGCAACATTGTACATATTGAAGCCCAGGTTACCCGAGCTTTTAATACCAGCATGGAAGTGCATATAAAAGTATGGGGAGAAGATATGCTGCACCAGTACAAATATGAAAGCAACGAGGCGTATTTTACATTTGTGGCATTAGACCCCAACGGAAAGCCAAGGCCGGTACCTAAAATTATAGCCGAAACACCCGAGGAAATACGCTTATTTGAAGGCGCGTTGCGCCGCAGGCAGGTACGGTTAATTTTGGGCGGCAAAATGCACCCGGATGAAGCCACCGAATTAAAAGCCTTGTTTTTCAACCAGTCATAGGCTGCGGGAGGCTTTATTAATTTTTATGTATCATTGCAAGTAATTTTTTGCATGCTTCAAAAAACATTTGGTATATATAGTGAGGTTGAGGGGGAAAGTAAGCTTTTTATAGAGGCCGGCTTGCAGCATGTTGCATGCTGGTGCAAAGAATACAATACCGGAAAAATAACAGGATTCGAGTTTTTTCAATTTGATGCAGAAGATGGTAATGATATAGAAAATGTTTTGCACAATGTTCTCCTTCAGTCAAAACTTGCGGTTGCGCCCGCAGAGGCTGTAGCTATTACCTGGGAAAACCCTGATGCAGTATGTGTGCCTGCTATATTTTATAAAGATGAGTTTGCCGGTTATTATTTAGATCTTGTCGCCGGTGAATCGCAGGGCACAGCACCCGTCCAGGCTTATTATACCGGCAAACAGGTAATAATATGCCGTTTAAGGGCGGATTATATTAATTCTTTTAATAAGCATTTTAAAAATGCTAAAAGCGCCCATAAATTTCATGTGCTGCTTGAAAAATATTTTAACCAGGCACAGCGCCAGGTTAATACCTTGGTGTACACAGTGTTTTACCCCATGCATTTCATTCTAACCATTGTAAAAGAAGGTGAACTGCAGTTAATACGAAGCATTAGTTATTCCACCAGTGAAGATGTGCTGTATTGCATTATGCAGGTTTGCCAGTTGCATAATCTGCCGCCTGGCACTACGCCTGTTATTGCTTCAGGGCTAATTGACACGGCATCTAACCTGTATAACACCCTGTATGCCTACCTGGAAAATTTTGTTCTTGAGCAGCCTGTAAATACAGTCTTTGCCGATAGTTTTGCCGAATATCCCTACCACTATTTCCTACCATTTATTTACGAGTAACCAATGAGAATAATTTCGGGAAAATGGGGTGGAAGAAGAATAACCCCGCCAGCAAAAATGCCTTATACAAGGCCTACTACCGATATAGCCAAGGAAGGATTGTTTAACATATTGCAAAACAGGATTGATTTTACCGGTATAAAGACGCTCGACCTGTTTGGCGGAACGGGAAGCATAAGCTATGAGCTCGCTTCAAGGGGCGCTGCCGACTTAACCATTATTGAGAAAGACACGCAAATGCACAGCTTTATAAAAAATAACATTGCCATGCTGGGCATTAAAAACTGCAGGGTGCTAAAGTTAGATGTGTTTAGCTACCTGGAGACCTGCAGCGACAAATTTGAATTTATTTTTGCAGGTCCGCCGTATGCGTTGGGCACAATTGATGAGTTGCCCCAAATAATAGTAAGCAAAAGTTTAATTGCGGCAGACGGTTTTTTTGTGCTGGAACATACCCCCCGCAATGATTATGAAAGCTTTAAAGGCTTTAGTTTTAAAAGAAGTTACGGCACAACAATTTTCTCATTTTTTACCGCGGCAGACTGATACAGGTATTTGCATTGCGGCTGATTTTTTATATATTATATGCCTATGAACCACGATTTTAACCTGCAGCTAAACAATGTAAAAAAGGCCGCACCTGTGCCCGGCAGGCAGGCGCCAGTTTTTGTTACAGGCATAGGTACCGAAATAGGCAAAACACTGGTAAGTGCTATTATTGTTGAAGCCTTGCAGGCAAATTACTGGAAGCCTATACAGGCTGGTTTTGAAGACGGCTCTGATAACCATCGCGTACGGAGGCTTATAACCAACACACAATCAAACTATTATGATGAGGTTTATAAACTTAAGCTGCCTGCATCGCCGCACATTGCGGCAAGAGAGGAAAACAGTAATATAAGCATAGATAATATAGTAAAAAGTTACCAGGCCATTCCACCAGGTTTGCTGGTGATTGAAGGTGCCGGCGGTATTATGGTGCCATTGAATGATAATGATTTTGTAATAGACCTGGTTGAACGCCTTAATGCCCGCGTAATATTGGTAAGCCGCAACTACCTTGGCAGTATCAACCATTCCCTTGTTACTGCTGCACTTTGCAAGCAGCGAAAACTGGATGTGGCAGGCTGGATTTTTAATGACCAATACCTGCATTACGAAGAGGAGATTGCCGCCTGGAGCGGTTACCCACGGATTGCTTCGATACCGTTTACTTCACAGGTAAACAGTACTTTTGTAAAAGAGCAGGCCGAAATGATAAAAGAACCCCTGCGAAGATACCTTTGCGTGAATGACGAAAGCTGAGCTAAGAAAAATATATAAACAAAAGCGGAAAGATATACCGGCGAAAGACAAACTTAAGCTGGATGACCTTTTGCTGATACAGTTTCAGCAAATGTATTTTCCTCAGGTCTCATTGTTACTTACCTACTGGCCTCTTGACAGGCATATTGAGCCAAACACCCATCTTTTTTCAGGTTATCTCAGGCATACAATACCCGGTCTTGGTATAGCCTACCCTGTAATGGATATGGCAACCGGCACTTTTAAGCCGGTGCTGGTTAAGGAAGAAACAACTTACGTTACCAACAGTTACGGCATTACAGAACCTAAAGAAGGACAGGTTATAGACGCAATGGATATTGACCTTGTATTGGTACCTATGCTGGCATGCGATATAGAGGGGTACAGGGTTGGCTACGGAAAAGGATTTTACGACCGTTTTCTTACAGCTTGCCGGGGAGATGTTATAACTGTAGGGTTTAGTTATTTTGAGCCTGTTGATAAAATTGATGATACCCAATCATTTGATGTACCTTTAAACTATTGCGTTACTACTGAAGCAGTTTATGAATTTTAACACCATCTTTTTAAAGTCGTTCCGCGTTCTTTTATTGCCATTTGCATTGTTGTACGGGCTGGTTGTTATAATACGTAACTGGCTGTACGATAAAAACTACCTGCATTCTGCCCGCTTTAATTTTCCGCTTATTTGCATCGGCAACCTCTCGGTAGGCGGCACGGGTAAATCGCCTATGGTGGAATACCTTGTAAACCTGCTTAAAAATGATTTTGAGGTTGCCACGTTAAGCCGGGGTTATAAAAGAAAAACAAAAGGGTACGCACTTGCAGGGGCCGGAACTACGGCTTTGGAAATTGGCGACGAGCCTATGCAGTTTCATAAAAAATTTCCCGGCATTTCTGTAGCGGTAGGCGAAGCACGTATTGAGGCAATTCCTCAACTGCTGCATGACAGGCCAGGGACACAGGTTATACTACTGGACGACGCCTTTCAGCACCGGGCGGTAAAAGCGGGCTTTAATATACTGCTTACCCAGTACGAAGACATTTTCAGTCACGATTTTTTTCTCCCTACAGGCGATTTGCGGGATGCGCGTTCCTCCCGAAAAAGAGCAGACATTATTGTAGTAACAAAATGCCCCGGCTTTTTAGGGCAGGTAGAGCAGCAATCCATCATAAAAGACATCAAACCCCTGCAGCATCAAAAAGTATATTTTACAACTATTGAGTATGGCCGGGCGTACCACATAGTTACGGAGTACCAGCGGGACATTAAGCAGGATGATGAAATTTTACTGGTGTGCGGCATAGCCAATCCACAACCATTAAAACAATACCTGGCCGAAACTGCATACACCTATTACCAGCAGAGCTACAGCGATCATCACATTTTCAGCATAGATGACCTTGACGAAATAGAAAAGAAATTTGCTGAAATAGGCAGCAATAATAAATTTATACTTACTACGGAAAAAGACGCTGTGCGGCTGGAGAAGTTTAAGGACAGGCTGGTTAACATGCCTATGTATGTATTACCGGTACGGCATCGTTTTTTATTTGAGGAGGGAGCAGTATTTGATAAAACGATAAGGGGTTTTGTAAAAAATTTTCAATTTTTAAAAGAACATGAGCAGGAAGAAAGACAAGAACAGGCATAAACAGCAGCATAACCACCAGGCTTTGCAAAAAGGCACGCTTGATATTGCACGCAGCGGCATAGGCTATGTAATAATTGCGGATGGCAGCGGTGATGTACTGGTAAGGCCCGGCGATTTTAATACGGCGCTGCATGGCGATACGGTACGGGTTAAAGTTACCAAAGAGAATATGACTACCGGCAGGAAGGAAGGAAAGATTACCGAGGTAGTTACACGACGGCAAAACGAATTTATAGGCACCCTTCAACTCAGCACCAACTTTGCTTTTTTTGTGCCGGACTCAGATAAGCCTATGCCCGATTTGTTTATACCGTTAGAAGGCCTGAATGGCGCTAAAAATAAAGATAAGGTGATTGCACGACTTGTAAAATGGGGCAAAGATGACCGCAAACCAGTGGGAGAAGTAATAAGCGTACTGGATGCGGAAAATATTAACGACATGGCAATGAAAGAGCTGCTGGCAGAAAATGGTTTCCCCCTTTCGTTCGGCGATGACGTGAAGGAAGAAAGCGCCCGCCTGCCTGATGCCATCAGCGCTTCGGAAATTAAAACCCGCAAAGACTTCAGGCAGGTACTGACTTTTACTATTGATCCTGTGGATGCAAAGGATTTTGACGATGCTATTTCCATACGGACGTTAAAAAAAGGCCTGTACGAAATTGGCGTACACATAGCAGACGTAAGCCACTATATTGAGCCGGGCTCCAAACTTGATGAAGAAGCTTACAAACGGGCAACCAGCGTGTATTTGCCTGATAGGGTAAACCCCATGTTGCCGGAGCGTATTTCAAATGAATTGTGTTCCCTGCGTCCACATGAAGAAAAACTGACATTTTCTGCTGTGTTTGAAATAAACGCGAAGGCCGAGATTAAAAAGTATTATATCTCTAAAACCGTCATTCATTCAGACCATCGTTTTACTTATGAAGATGTACAGGAAATAATAGAAAAAAAGGAGGGTAAATACCAGGAAGAAATTTTACTGCTGAACGATATTGCCCAAAAGCTGCGCAAACAACGTATGGCGAAAGGCGCTATTAATTTTTCATCAGAAGAAGTACGTTTTAAGCTGGACGAAAAAGGCAAGCCTATTGGTATTGTAATAAAACAAAGTAAAGAGGCGCACCAACTAATTGAAGAGTTGATGCTGCTTGCCAACCAAACAGTGGCAGAACATGTTTTTAAAATAAAGATAGATAAAAAAGACGTGCCCTTTCCCTACCGTGTGCATGATACGCCGGACGAACAAAAATTATTGCCGTTTATTGCCTTTGCAAGAAAATATGGTCACCATTTTGACATAAATAGTCCTGAAAAAATTGCTGCCAGTTTTAACCAGATGCTTGCGGATGTTAATGGCAAACCGGAGCAGCACGTGCTGGAACAATTGGGCATACGCACTATGGCAAAAGCCACTTATACTACCAGCAATATAGGGCATTACGGACTGTCGTTTGAGCACTATTGCCATTTTACATCGCCCATACGCCGTTACCCGGATGTGCTGGTGCACAGGGTACTGCATTCATGCCTCCAGGGCAGCCCCGCAATAGATAAAAAAATGGAAGAAAAATGCAAGCATTGCAGCGAACGTGAGCGTGCTGCTATGGATTGCGAGCGTGCCGGCAATAAATACAAACAGGTAGAATTCCTGCGTGATTATTTGGGCGAAGAATTTGAAGGTGTAGTAAGCGGTGTGGCCAGTTTTGGCTTTTGGGTGGAGACCATTGCGCATAAATGTGAAGGGCTGGTGCCTGTAACAAGCCTCAGTGAATATGATGACTTCAGGCATGTAGAAAGTGAGTATAGCCTTGTAGGAAGACGCAGCGGCAGAACTTTCAGGATGGGTGATAAAGTTTGGATTAAGGTGGTTGCAGCAAACCTTGAAAAAAGACAACTTGATTATGAATGGGTGATGAAAGGTGATGATAATAAGCAAAAAGCCCCGAAACCTAAAACAAAAAAAGAAAATCAAAAAAGAAAAAAGAAAGGTTAGTGCTGCTGAAGCTTTTTTTTATTTCTGTAAATTACACTGCCCGTTTTTGCAGGTATTACTAATTACGCTATCATCTTTAACCGGTGCTATATGAGAAAAATTACAATACTTAGTTGCATAGCTGCGTGCCTTTTTGCCGGAAATGCTTACACACAAACAATTACGCTAAGCAAAGAAATTTTAAAAGACAAAATTATGGGCGGATGGGCCGGCCAAACCATCGGCGTAACCTTTGGCGGCCCTTATGAGTTCAGGTTTGACGGCACTTTTATACAGGATTACCAGCCACTGGTGTGGAACGACAGCCTTGTAAGGCAAAACATGCTGTATAACCCTGGTTTGTATGATGACCTTTACATGGATTTAACCTTTGTTGACGTAATAGAGAAATACGGCATGGACGCTCCTGTTGATTCATTTGCCAATGCATTTGCC
>DASZUX010000529.1:0-4211 GCA_035547455.1 Chitinophagaceae bacterium | reverse complement strand
TGCCCTTTTACGTTTATTTCCTTAGAAAAAACAAGGCTATTGCAAAATAATGGTTACCAGCCTGGTAATAATCACAGCAATGAAACACCATTTATATCGGTGGTGAGTACCTCACTCATATAATTCAAAAAGGGCCGCATTTTTTTAAAAATATCATTTAGCAGTTTTATAAAATTGTTACTGCAAACTTCTTCATCTGTAAAATTTCGCCTCAACAAAAATTGTTTATACCGCAGCAGCCCGATAGCAGGGTGATCTTTTGCGTAACCGCGCGGAGTTGAAATTAATTGCTCACCATACAGTTGGCCAAATGTTTTAATCATTGTTTTTCCTGTCAGTAATTTTTGCCAGTCGGCGTAATTGTAATCAATATCCTGCCTTATGCGCCGCATATCACCCGGCTCGGGTCCCCAAAAGCCGCCCCCCGCAAATGATGCGCCAGGTTGAATATGAAAATAGTAGCTGCCGCGCAGCTTTTGCGTGGCCCGTTTAAAACCTCCGCTAAAAAAAGTATGATATGGTGTTTTGCTACCGGAAAAACGTACATCCCTGTAAATACGGAAAAGACTGTCCCTGCCCGAGGCTGTTTCTATATGATCATGTTTTGCCATTTCTTCCAGCAGTGCACCCGCGAAGGCAATTAAATTGTTATTTGCTGATGTATATTGTTGTTTATGCTGGCTAAACCATTCCCTGTTATTATTTTTTGCAAGATGTTTTAAAAAGTCAAAGCAGCCCTTTTGTATTACAGCGTTGTTTTTCATCCTGTTCAGTATAAAGGCAGTAAAGTTACAACGTGCCGGCTATACATTGCCCTTTAAATAAGCTGGTTAACTGGCAGGATATTTATACATTTGAGTGTCAAATAAACACTCAAAACTTGCATGCACTATGAGAAGTATTCAGAAAGCACTCCTTGTTTCAGTATCGCTTGCCCTTTTTTCGGTTAAAATATTTGCACAACAGCAAAACAACGATTGGGAAAACCCACGTCTTTTCCAGGTGAATAAGGAGCAGCCGCACGCATCTTTTATGGTGTATAATAATGCAGCAGATGTAATAAATGACGATTACAGTAAATCGCTTTATTATCAATCCTTAAACGGTATATGGAAGTTTGTGTACACGGCTAAATGTGCCAACCGCATTATGGATTTTTATAAGCCGGATTTGGACACCCGTACATGGAACGAGATTTCCGTTCCCTCCAACTGGGAGTTGAAAGGTTTTGGCATACCCATTTATACCAATATTGTTTATCCCTTTCCTAAAAACCCGCCTTATGTTGGCGAGGATGACCCGGTGGGCACCTACCGGCGTGAATTTACCGTTCCGCAGGATTGGGACGGCAGGGAAGTATTGCTGCACTTTGGGTCAATTACCGGCTGCGCTTTTGTATATGTCAACGGTCAGAAAGTGGGCATGAGCAAAGCCTCAAAATCACCTGCTGAATTTAATATTACTCCTTACCTTAAAAAAGGCAGTAACCTGCTGGCCGTGCAGGTATTCCGCTGGCATGATGGCAGCTATCTTGAAGACCAGGATTTCTGGCGGCTTACCGGTATTGAGCGGGATGTTTTTTTATATGCGTTGCCAAAGCTTACCGTGTGGGACTTTTTCCTGAAAGGGGATTTAGATGCAAAATATGTAAACGGCGTATTTAGCGCTGATGTTACACTGCGGCAATTTAAGGGCAACCGGGTAAAGCAGGCCACCGCCACCATTGAGATATTTGATAAAACAGGTAAAAAAGTGTTTAGTAACGCGCAGCCCTTTACGGCCACAAATGACAGCCTGCAGCTTCTGCATTTTTCAGGCGCCGTAACCAGCCCTGCCAAATGGAGTGCAGAGACGCCGGAGTTGTATAACTGTATAATTACCCTTAAAGATGGTAATGGAGATATTTTGTACACCGGCGCCAAAATGGGCTTTAGAAAAGTAGAAATAAAAGATTCGCAACTGATGGTGAATGGTGTTGCAGTAACTGTGCATGGTACGGACAGGCATGAACATGATGACGTAAATGGCCACGTGCCTTCAAAAGAACTGATGCTTAAAGATATTCAGCTGATGAAGGAATACAATATTAACGCTGTGCGTTGCTCACATTATCCTAATGATCCTTACTGGTATAAACTGTGTGATGAGTACGGCATTTATCTTGTTGACGAAGCTAATGTTGAGGTGCACGGCATGGGCGCATCTGGCCAGGGGTATTTTGATACCACAGTACACCCCGCTTACCTGCCGGAGTGGGAGCCTGAGTTTATGGAGCGTGAGCAAATGCTGGTGGAAAGAGATAAAAATCATCCTTCTGTAATAATATGGTCAATGGGCAACGAGTGTGGTAACGGTAAGGTATTTCATGATGCTTACAAATGGATAAAGCAACGGGATAACACACGCTTTGTACAATTTGAACAAGCGGGCGAAGACTGGAATACAGATATTGTGTGCCCCATGTACCCCGGTATAAGCCACATGAAGGCTTATGCTGCTAATGCTGATAAAAAGCGCCCTTTTATAATGTGTGAATATTCTCATGCCATGGGCAACAGTAATGGCAACTTCAGGGAGTATTGGGACATTATCAACAGCAACCCTAAAATGCAGGGCGGTTTTATTTGGGATTGGGTTGACCAGGGCATACGTACGCGCGATGCTGCAGGCAACGTATACTGGGCTTACGGCGGAGATCTTGGCGGGTATAACCTGCATAACGATGAAAACTTTTGTGCTAACGGCCTTGTGGCTGCAGACCGTACTATTCACCCGGGATTGAATGAAGTGAAGAAGGTGTATCAAAACATAACTTTCGCCGCAAAAGATATTTCCAAAGGCGTTATAACCATAAGTAATCTTTTTGCTTTCACTAATCTTAACCAGTACAACTTTACATGGCAGCTATACCGCAACGGGGAAAAAATAAAGGAAGACAACTTTACAGTTGACCTTGCCCCCGGCCGGCAAAAAGACGTAACCTTGCCCATACCATTAATGAAATCACCGGAAGGCAGTGAATATTTTGTAAACATTATTGCAACAAGCAAGGCTGCTAATGGACTGGTGCCTGCAGGCCATGTAGCAGCCACGGAGCAATTTAAACTGGCAGGTGATTATTTTGCCGGCAGTAAGCCTGCAGAAGGCACATTAACAATTACAAAAGACGCAAATAAATTAACCTTTAAATCTGGTGAAGTAACAGGGGAGTTTAATATACGGCAGGCGAGATTTACCATGTATAAAAAAGGCGCTATGCAGTTATACTGGCTGCCGGAACCGTATTTCTGGAGGGGGCCTACTGATAACGACTTTGGTAATGGTATGCCCGCGTTGCTGGGTGTTTGGCGTACTGCGCATATTGATAGAAAAGTGAAGAATGTAACAGTAGGCGAGCAGGACGCAAATGGTGTAGCCATTAAAGTGGAGTATGAACTGACAGCTATTGCAGTACCGTACACTATAGATTATTTAATAACCAACAATGGCAGCATACAGGTAACCGCCAGCATGGATATGACCGGCCGCGACCTGCCGGAACTGGTACGTTTTGGCATGCGCACGCAACTGGCGCCTCAATATTATAACCTTTCTTATTATGGCCGCGGCCCCTGGGAAAATTACAGCGACAGGAAAGAATCTGCGTTTGTGGGCCTGTATAGCGATAGTGTGGGCAACCAATATTGCAATGGTTATATCCGCCCGCAGGAAAGCGGGTATAAAACAGATGTAAGATGGTTTACCCTGACGGATAATAAAGGTAATGGCCTGCGTGTAAGCGGTGTACAGCCAATATGCTTTAGCGCCACTAACCATTCAGATGAAAGTCTTGACCCCGGCCTTACCAAAAAGCAGCAGCACCCAAGTAACCTGCCGCCCGATAATAATGTGCATGTGCATATTGACCTGGCGCAGCGTGGTGTTGGGGGAGACAATAGCTGGGGCGCACTGCCGCACCAGCAATACCGACTGCTTGATAAAAAATACAGCTACAGCTACACTATTACACTTCTTTCCCAATAACAACCATAGCCGGCGTACAAGTTTTGTGCGCCGGCTATTTTTGATTGGTCTTTGCACGTTTGTTTACGGGTACAGCGTTTTTTTATAGATTATGGCATTTAGCGTTTAACCATGATGAATACAGGCGTTACCTGCTGCCGTAACTATTAAAATAAATAACTTACAGCATGATTGATATTGTAATAGAA
>DASZUX010000528.1:0-7613 GCA_035547455.1 Chitinophagaceae bacterium | reverse complement strand
TATATTACGCTTATTGAAAAAATGCTTCCCCGGCAGGGTGTTACAAGTTATACATGTACAGGCAGCGGCATTGGGGGTAATAAGGTATATGATTTATACCTGCGCATGGATAGCGACGTTATTGAGTTATCTCCTGCAATTGTAGTATTATTTATAGGCATTAATGATGTTTGGCACCGGCTTACAAAAGGTACCGGCACCGATGCTGATAAATTTGACAAATTTTACCGCGCTATTGTTTACAGGTTACAGGCCGCAGGCATAAAGGTTGTGTTATGCACACCACCCGCTATTGGAGAAAAAACAGACTTTACTAACCCACAGGATGAAGAACTTGACATGATTTGCGGGATTATACGCGGTATTGCGAAGGAAAGAGACCTGCTTTTGGTTGACCTGCGTAAAGCCTTACTGGACTACAATGCAGCGAATAACACGCAAAACCTTGACAGGGGCATACTTACTACAGATGGCGTACATTTAACCGATAAAGGCAACAAACTTATTGCAGGCGAAATGTGGGGTGTGCTGAAAAGTTTAATACAAAGACAGCCTAACCCCTGATAAAAGAGAATGACCATGTATAAATAACTATACCGGCCAGGTACACAACGGCCAGTATGGTAGCATTATCGTTAGCAGGTGCGGCAAGAGTAGCAATAGTAGCTATTAGCCCTGCGGCAACCAGCAAAACAGTAAACACCAGTGCATATTTATAACGCTTTAATCCTTCCATAAATTCAAAGCGGCTTACCGGTAATGTAAGCACCAGCAGCAAAAGGGCAGCAAACATTTCATACCCGTCATGCATGCCCGGTATATACCTGCCGAAAATAACAAGCGCAAGGGCCGATACCAGGCATGCAGCTACAGACGCCGCTACATACTTTTCAGTAGTTGTTAATACATATTTTCCTTCCCGCGTCATCAGCAGCATTATGTTAGCAATTGATGTGCCCACCCATGAAAATATTACAAACAAAATGTACAGGCCAATAAGCACGTACGCCAAAATGCCTAACCCTGCAGCATTTGACACACCTGAGAGTAACCTTACCGACCCCCATATTACCAACACAATGGCCCACCTTGCCTTTTTTGATTTTGCAGATAACCACAGGGAGAACATAAGCATCCAGCGATAAGGAGCAAAGTTAGCTTTCAGCGATTCCTTATATCCTTGTCTTGCCCTGTTGTTATTGGGGTTAATGCGTAACGCCTGCCTGAAATGCTCCCTTGCTTTTTTGTGCTTGCCGGCTTCCATAAAGTGCCAGCCAAAGTTGGTGTGTGTAAAATCATCGTCCGGGTTAACATTCAACGCCTCGCGTATGGTATCATAAGCGGCTTCTTTATTTTTAAGCCTGAATAAAGCCTGAGAGCGTGCGTTTAAACACGTTAAATCGCTTGCATTTGCAGCAAGTCCCTGGTTGGCCTTTTCCAGCGCTTCATCATACCAGTTCTTATCAAGCATTATATAGGCGTACAAACCATAATATGCAGAGGCATAGGGGTTGATGCTGATAGCAGAATTTAAAAAGGCAACCGCGTTATCACTGCTCCTGCTGCGGTAATATGCAAATGCAGTAAGATAATGCACATAATCATCTTCCGGGTTTTCAGCAAGGCATTGCTTAAAAATTTTTATAGCTTCCTCATACCTGCCGGTATCAAGCCGGCAATGACCTATTACCTGTAAGGCATCAGCATCTTTAGGGTTGCCCTGCAATACTGCGCCCGCATGATGCTCCGCATCTTTATACCGTTTTTGTTTTAGTAAAATACGCGCCCGTTCAATATGATGATACCTGTTTAAATCGCTCATTTTTTTATGTTGAGGTATTGCAGAATTTCATCATACAAACCGGTTTCGTTAGCATACAATGCGTAGTTGCGGGCAGTAGCAAACCACTCCCCCGTTGTGGCGCGGTGCTCCTTTACAGCAAGAGCAACATCTTTTTGTGTTAACGGCTGCAAAGTGCCTTTACTAAGGCTTTCTTCAAGTTTATGTTCGGCTGCAATATCTATAACAGCCTTAAGATCGGCACCGGAATAGCCCTGTGTAACCTTAGCAATTTGTGTTACGTCAATTTTTTCGGCAGGTTTATCTTTCAAATGCGACAACAAAATTTCCCTCCGGCTCTCCTCGTCAGGCGGGGCAACAAACAGCACCCTGTCAAACCTCCCAGGTCTGCGAAAAGCACTGTCAACACTCCATGGCGCATTAGTAGCAGCCAGTACAAGCACACCATCATTGCTGTCCTTAACACCATCAAGCTCCGCTAAAAACTGGTTAATTATCTGCCGCATGGCACTCTGGCGCATATCGGCCCTGCTGGCACCCAGCGCATCCACTTCATCAATAAACAGTACGCAGGGTTTATTAGCCCTTGCCGCCTGGAAAATTTCATGCAGGTTTTTCTCACTGTTCCCCATCCACATGTCCAGTATATCGTGTAGCCCAAGGCTTATAAACTTCGCGTCTATTTCGCCTGCCGTTGCCTTTGCAATAAATGTTTTACCGCAACCGGGCGGCCCGTACATTAAAATACCGCCACCCATTTTTTTACCAAACGCCTTAAACATTTCGGGGTTTTTAAGGGGCTGTATTATTTTAAGCGATATTTCTTTTTTCAGTTTGTGCATACCCCCCACATCTGCAAACTTCATTGTGGGTTTTTCCATAAAATATTTAGCGCCGGGTTGCGAAAGTTCCTGCAGCAGCATGTCAGGGTCGGCGCCTGTTTCCATACCTGTTGACCGTAATATATTATCAATTTCGGTATCCCTAAAATTCGGCTGCTCCTGTAATACCTGCATGTATAGTTCCTTTGCCTGCATTACTGAGTTCTCTTTTAAAAAGCACCGCACCAGCTTTACTTTGTTATCAAAGTTCAGGTTACCTTCCTGCTGAAGCTGTTCAAATAAAATTATTGCGGCAGAATATTTTTGCTGGCGGTAATATACTTCACCAAGACCTGCAAGGGCTTTACTGTTATTGTTTTGCCGCTTCAGCACTTCAGAAAACTGCTCGGTTGCTTCTGCCAGCAGGTTCTCTTTTACCATTATATCAGCAAGATGAAGCCTGAGCGGTACATTATTGGGTGAAATTTGCAGCGCTTCTTTTAACTGTTCAATCATTTCGTTCATATCCAAAACTATAGGTTACAAATATAACCCGCCTTGCCGACGGTTTAACGTAAAATTTTACAATTTAACAGGCATGTTATATTCCTGTATAACATATTGATTTGCTGTATAAATACCGGTTAAAGGGTATTTGTACCACAAGAGTATTTAATAGGTTTGCCGGTATGAAAAAATACATATTGTTTACCTGCCTGCTGTTAGCCTGTTGCAAGCTGTATGCACAAAACGCCTGTGAAGAATTACAACAAATACATGGCGGTTTCCAGGGAGCTTCAAAGTCATTTGATACAATACAACATGTTACTGACGCAGGATGGGGTATATACAATAGCCAATTTTTAAAAACCATAGCCGGAATTGAGGCGAGAGGTACCGGTAATATTGCCAATGGCATGTTACTTACAACTTATGCCAAATATGTTGATGAATTGTACAAACACGGCAAATACAAAGAAATTGAAGCCGCGGGCGCCCGTGCTTTTGAGATTTTAAAGAAAATTCCTGCAGACGAGAACAGTTATCCATTCAGGTGCAGGGGGCAAAAGCGGTCCTACGATTTTACGCGCGGGCAAATTTATTTTGCGTGTGACCTTTTGCTAAACGAGATGGCAATAGCGGCAACCCTTAACAAAAGCAGCAACGGCAGTTACTATTTCACCTGGGCCCTGCGAAAAAACTTTTTAAACCAAAATGCACGCAGCACAAGTACTGCTGCCGGGGTTGTACTGCGAAACCGCGTGGAAAGGCAGCTATATGATGATACCACTTTTTATGCTGCATTTGAATTTATACGCACATTTTACACCATAAGCGACCTGTACTATACCTTTAAGCCCCGCAGCGAAGATTCAACTTATAAAACAGCAATAAATGTGCTTGCCCGAAATGAATATATAAAAATGCCAGTGCCCGCTATTATACCCAATGCCTATCAGGTTGTGTACGCAGACACCCTGGAAAAACCTGCCATGTACCTGTTGTGTTACATGAAAATACAAAATGACAGCACCTTGCCCCTTACTGATAAACTGATGCTGCTGAAAAAGGCATTGCAGACCTATGAGGCCAACGGCAACAAAGGGTATGCTTTTCTTGGAGCGCTTTCATTTAACGCGGCCATAGTAAACGACTATAAATGTGTGGCTTTTACCCAATCAGTTATTGCAGGCGGCGATAAAGAACTGATGGAAATGCTGGCCAATACTTTTGCCGGCTTTAGCAAAAATAATTATATATGGTACGAATACTGCGCCCACCTGCTGTACCATGCACTGGGGCAGGATAGCAAGGCAAAGAAGATGTACAATGCCATTAATAAAAAAGACAGGGAATGGCTGCTGACCGAGATGCACCTTGGGCCGCTATACAAATAGCAAAAAGGGCAGCTTTTACTTAAAAACTGCCCCTGCAAAAGATACTGCTTATATATGTGTTAATTTTAGAGAGTGCTACCCTCTTTTATGTACGTCGCTGCTGCCGCTGGTATTATAATTGCGGATAACCCCGTTACCCTTGTACGAAACATCGCTGCCGCCACTGGCCTTTACATTCATTTCTTTATTAACTGTTATATATACGTCGCTGCCGCCGCTGGCATCAATGTCACAGGTATCGGCCATCAAATCATATCCTAAAAAATCGCTGCCGCCACTGGCATCTACTGAAATGTTACCGGCCTTGCCTGATATTTTTACATCACTGCCGCCACTTTGTTTTATTGCGAGTTTGCCCATGCTTACCTGCCCGTGAAAGTCGCTGCCACCTGAAACATGCAGCAAAAGGTCGCCCGACTGCAGGCTTCCCTGTACATATATATCGCTGCCGCCGCTGGCATTCAGTTCACTTATGTCTTTTATAGTCACATACGCTTTCATCTTTTTATCGCCCCAGCCCCAGTTAACATGTATGCCCATACCGGCATCGTAATAAATTTTAAGTATGCCGTTTTCAACCTCGGTTTTAATATTATTACGGTATTTAACATCGCTGGCGGAAACTGCCACGCCTTCGCTTTCACCCTGGGTTACATAAAGATCAATACCACTTGATATTCTTATACCATGAAAACTGCTTACGTTACGTACCTCTGCATTTTTATCATCCACTACCGTTTTTTGCGCCATACCGGCAACGGCAACAAAGGCACAAACTAAAAGGGAACCTATTTTTTTCATAAACTGTTTTTAACCTGTACGCAAAACCGTATATAAATGTTACACCTGCGCAAAAAAATCTGTGATATATTTAAACATTGGTTACCAATGATGTAGCAAATAAATAAAAAACTAATTCTTTTTAGCTGCAGCCATTAATAAAATATTAGTATTTTACATCACTTACACTTAAGGGAAAACAAAAAGACAACCTGATGAAGGCGCGGCTGACATTTGCCATAGCTATTTTTTTATTTTTCGGCTGCATCAACCAAAAATACCTTTCAAAACACCAGTTAGTATTTAAGGTTGAAAGCACAGGTGATGGCAAAGCACAGGTGGTGGCCTATAATTCAGGTATTAACAAATTACCGGTATCGTTTAAAGATTCCGGCGAGGTGTTGTTAGTGCAGCCCAAAGACCAGGCCACCCGGCAAAAGTTTATTTTACCTACTATTGTTGAAACCCAGTTTAAACCTGGTGCAAAATATTTTAGCCTGGCCGGCAAAAGTGCCTTTTATTTTCCCGAAACACAGTTTCCGGCCGATGGCGATTCTAACAGCAACCATGCTTTTGTAACACCCCCCAGGCTGCACTACATAGTAAACAATATTGTATTGCAGGCGGCTACTACCCCGCTTAAAGTAAGGCCACCGCTTACCGCGCCTAAAAGGTTAAAAGATTCATTAGGGTTGCAGGCATTGGCAGAATTAAATATTGGGGTGGCCCTTGGGTTTAAAAAAACATGGGGCAGCTATATTGCAAAGTCGTTTTCCAATGGCCAAAAGGTGCGCAATTTTTCCATATCAGGTTCGGGGTTTATCAGCTTTGGCGGTACAACGGTAAAACCTATTACTATACGTTATTACAGGCCGTTTGAAAAAACAGAGCCTGCTCTTAGCGGCGGCGGCTGCATCCTGTTTGGTTTTAACAATATAAACATCGGTTTTTCTGCAGGAGCAGACAGGTTAATTGACCGCAATATTGGCAAGAGATGGATTTACGACGGAAATATTTGGTATGGCATTACGTTAGCGTACGACATTCTTAAATAACCCGCTCCATTTTCCCCGTCCAACCATTTATCCCTAATAGAGTAACCGCACCTTAATGGTAGCTTTTACTTGCTTAAGCAGTTCAAGTGCCTGCTTACTCAGTTTTTTGTCAACATCCAGCACCACGTAACCAATGTCATCGTTGGTTTTAAGGTATTGGCCTACTATGTTAATGTTGTGGCTTGAAAGGGTTGTGTTTATTGCGCCCAGCACCCCCGGTACATTGTTGTGGATATGCAGGATGCGGTGAGCGCCTTCCACCGGCGGTAACCCTATAGCCGGCACTGTGTGAGAGCCGTTGGTTATGCCCTTTTCCAGGTAGTTAAACAGCTTGCTGCTAACATCTTCGCCAATGTTCTCCTGCGCCTCCTCCGTAGAGCCTCCTATATGCGGCGTAAGTATTACATTTGAAAGCCCCTGTAAAGGCGTAGTAAATTTATCCCCGTTTTTTTCCGGTTCCCAGGGAAATACATCAATAGCTGCACCGCTTAAATGCCCCTGTTTAAGCAGGTTAGCCAGTGCATCAAGATCAACTACTTCCCCCCTTGCATAGTTAATAAGTATTGCGCCTTTTTTAAAGTGGTTTAACACTTCGGCGCTAATAAGCCCTTTTGTTTGTTTTGTTTCAGGCACATGCAGGGAAACAATGTCGGCCTTGCTTACCAACTCCTCCAGGCTGTCGCAGGCAGCAGCATTACCCAGCGGCAGTTTTGTTTCAACATCATAAAACAGCACCTTCATTCCCATGCCTTCGGCCAGTACGCTTACCTGGCTGCCTATATTGCCATATCCTACCAGCCCGAGTGTTTTGCTTCTTAGTTCAAAACTGCCCTTAGCTTCTTTCATCCAAACCCCTTCATGGGCTGCCTTATTTTTATCGGGTATGCGGCGTATCAGCATAATTGACAGGCCTATTACAAGTTCTGCAACGCTCCTGGTATTACTGTAAGGCGCATTAAACACTACCACCCCTTTTTTGGTAGCGGCTTTAAGATTTACCTGGTTTACACCAATGCAAAAACAGCCTATTGCCTGCAGTTTTTCAGCAGCATTAAGCACTTTTTCGGTTATTTGTGTTTTTGAACGTATGCCCAGCAGGTGTACATCTTTAATCTCTTTTACCAGTTGGTCTTCGGAAACTGCGCCCGTTAGCTTTTTTACATTCACGTACCCGTTTTGCTTAAATAGCTGTACTGCTTTATCGCTGATATTCTCAAGAAAGAGAATGTTGATTTTTTCTTTGGGATAGCTGGTAACC
>DASZUX010000527.1:0-7660 GCA_035547455.1 Chitinophagaceae bacterium | reverse complement strand
CGTAATACATGAAAAAAATGTAGAGCAAGTAATAATAGCACTTGACAAGGCGGAACAACACGAGGTAGATAGCCTTATAAGCAGGCTGAGCGAAAAAGATGTACAGGTTAAACTGGTGCCCGACACTTTCGAAATACTTTCGGGCTCTGTTAAAATCGAAAGCGTATTTGGCGCGATTTTAATTAATATTAACACAGACCTAATGCCCTCGTGGCAGCTTAATATAAAGCGACTGCTTGATGTTTGCCTTTCAATAATATCGCTCATCCTCTTAAGCCCGCTGTTGCTGTTTATTGCTGTTAAAACAAAATTATCGTCCCGGGGGCCGGTCATTTATTGCCAGGAGCGCGTGGGCTGCAAAGGCAAGCCGTTTACTATTTACAAGTTCAGGTCAATGTACGATCAATCAGAAAAAAACGGTCCCCAGCTATCTGCCGAAGATGATACCCGCATAACACCCTGGGGCAAAATAATGCGCAAATGGCGGCTTGATGAACTACCCCAGTTATGGAATATTATTAAAGGAGAAATGAGCCTAGTAGGGCCACGGCCCGAACGAATGTTCTATATAAAACAAATAAGCCAGTTTACGCCCTATTACCGTTACCTGCTTAAGGTAAAACCGGGGCTAACATCCTGGGGTATGGTTAAGTTTGGATATGCTTCTTCGGTAGCGGAAATGGTGGAGCGTATGAAGTACGACCTTGTTTATATTGAAAATATTTCGCTTTTGCTTGACATAAAAATTATGCTTTATACGCTTAAAATTATTTTCCTCGGCAAGGGTAAATAGCCTCCCTTTGTTATGCAACACACACTTGCTAAAATATTTTTACTCCATATATTCAAATAACTTACATTAACAAAATTAACAGGGGCTTCATGGCTATTGCAGTACATATTATACCTTCTGCACAAATTGATAAGACAAAGTGGGATGATTGTATTAACAAAAGCCCTAACGGCCTGGTATATGCCACAAGCGCCTTCCTTGACACTATGGCTACCCATTGGGATGCGCTGGTAACAGATAATTATGATTATGTAATGCCCCTGCCCTGGCGAAGAAAAGCATTATTGCATTACGTGTATCCACCTGCCTTTATACAGCAACTGGGTGTCTTTTCAGCAAACGAAATCTCTGCAAGCCATGTCACCAGTTTCATAAAGGCAATACCCCCCAAATACAGGTATTGCGAACTGCGTTTCAATTATGCCAATGCCTTGCCTGAAGGAAATATTACAAGGCATAAAAACTATCTTTTACACCTGCAGCCCGGTTATAAAGTATTGCATAATAATTACAGCCGCTCTGCTAAACGAAATATTACAAAAGCCGCAAGTTGCGGCATAACTATAAAAGACAATGTTGCCCCCGCAGAAATAATTGCTATACACCGTGCCAGGTTTAACGATGCTATTGGCGCAAGCGCAGATGACTATCATAATTTTAACAGGTTATGCAGCCTGCTGTATAAGGCAGGCATGTGTATTACAGCAGGTGCATTTAACAACCAAAACAGCCTTATAGCCGGCAGCATTTACTTTGTTTACAAAAGCAGGCTTACTTTTATTCTTAATGGCAATACGCGTGAAAGCCTTACCTGCGGGGCTACCCACCTGCTTAAAGACTATATTATACAAACATTTGCAGGAAGCGATTATATACTTGATTTTGAAGGAAGCGATTTTGAGAAATTTGCCCGTTTTTACGAACAGTTTGGCGCTACCGCCGCCGAATATTATACCACCCTTGTTATAAACCGGCTTCCTTTCTTAATACGCTTTTTAAAGTAAGAAACGTTCTTCCAAAATGCGTTCGGCAATCATTAAATCAACCGGCCGGGTAATTTTAATATTATCATAATCCCCTTCCGTTAAAAACACAGGCATGCCCGCCTGCTCCACTACTGTTGCTTCGTCAGTAAATGTGTCCTGGTAATCCTGCCTGAATGCCTGTAAAATAATATTGCTTAAAAACGTTTGCGGTGTTTGTATAATGCGCACATGCTGGCGGTCTTCAACCTGGTGACTGCCATTGCGCGTGATGCGTATGCTGTCGGTAGCGGCTACGGCTGGCACTGCGCTGCCCAATTCTGCCGCCTGGTTAAAACAGCGCTGTATCAATGGCACCGAGATAAGACACCGAACGCCGTCGTGCACAAATATTACAGACTCATCCTGAACAAACTGCAACCCTTGTTTTACAGACTCAAAGCGGGTTTCGCCACCCTCAGTGGCTATAATTTTGCGTTCCGCCGGAAACATAGCTATTATCTGCCGGCCTTTTTCAAGATGCTCTTTAGGCAGTACAATAATTATTTCCATATCAGGATAGGCCCGTAAAAATGTATCAATAGTGTACCACAAAACCGGTTTACCACTTAGCAATAAAAACTGCTTGGGTACGATGTTGCCCATACGCCTGCCCGAACCACCTGCTACAATAACTGCAATTTTCTTCATGTTATATTGCGGCTAATATTCCATTTCATTTAAAAAAGCTCCCTGCGCCGTTTGCAATATAGTAATGTTACGCAGTATTTTAACATAACCTGCTTTTCGCCATAATGCGTCAGCAATGCTTTTTTTCAGCCCAGTCTTTAAGCTGTTTTGCATACGGGGCATAAAACCACTTTTGTAACTAATTAGATATTAGCTGATTGCGAAAATTACGTCGTCGCGGAACACGATGATATGGGTCAGGCGCCGTGTTTATTATTTACATTCACATACCCGGGTTTGGAGTTATGTTTTACCTCCTGCTTTATCCATTTTTACAACCTGTTTTAACAATTTTCTTTTTTTGAATACTTTTATCTTCACCTTTTGAATTTACCCGAATGAAGAAAGCGCTGATTGTCTTCAATATTGTTCTTGTTATTGGCGTAGGCATTTTGTACCTGCTTTATTTTACGTATGTTAGTGAAGACATTCACGAGAAAAAATTAGCGCAGGCACAAATTGCAAATACCTTTAAGGTAGCCTATTTTGATTTTGATACGCTTGAAACATATTGCGAATACTCAAAACAGGCCCGGCAGGAACTGATGGCTATTGATTCGCAAAACGAAAAAAAGCTGGAGGATATGCGTGCAAATATTCTCAGTGAAATGAAGAAATTTAGCAGCATTGGGGCTTCTTTAACGCAAACTGAACAAAGTAACTACCAGCAAAGGCTAAACAACCTGCAGATTGAATACCAAAATAAGCAGCAGGAACTTGGCCAGTCAATGAACTCTTCTTACATCCAGAAACAGCAGCAGGTAAAATTCAAAATTCAAAAATTCCTCAAAACATACTGCCATAACAAAGGTTACGCCTATGTATTTGCAACAAAGGAATATGATGATGTTATGTACTATAAAGACACCATCCGCAATATTACCGGCGACCTGATAAAAGGGCTTAATGATCAATATATAACCGAGCCGCATTAGCTGAATATTTGCCATATTTCCATATCTTCAAATCCCGTTAACAACACGGGTTTTCTTTTTACAACCAAAACAACCGTATGTCAGAAAATAAAACCTCCTTCAAGCCCACCCTTGGCCTGGTAGATGGTACTATGATTGTTGCCGGAAGCATGATTGGTTCCGGTATTTTTATTGTTAGTGCCGACATGCTGCGCAACATCGGCGGTGCAGGCTGGCTTATAGCAGCATGGCTTATTACTGGTTTTATGACTATTACTGCAGCTGTAAGCTACGGCGAGTTAAGCGGCATGTTCCCCAAAGCAGGCGGCCAGTACGTGTATTTAAAAGAAGCCTACAACCCTCTCATCGGTTTTTTATATGGGTGGAGTTTTTTTTCCGTTATCCAAACCGGAACAATAGCGGCTGTCGGTGTTGCGTTCTCAAAATTTGCCGCATACGTGGTACCAGAATCGTGGAAACCTTTTGTAAGCGAAGATAATAAACTGCTGACCCTGCCGATTACAGATCACTATACATTCACCGTCAGCTCAGCGCAGGTTGTATCCATTTTGCTCATAGCCTTCCTCACCTATACAAACACGCGTGGCCTTAAAGGCGGCAGGCTTATACAAAATATTTTTACCAGCACCAAGCTATTGTCGCTGTTCGGGCTTATCATTGTTGGTTTCGCCATGTTTAAGCCGGAAGTGTGGCATGCCAACTGGCTTAACGGCTGGCAGGCGGCTAAAGAAAATAACGGCGTAATGACCCCTATAACCGGCGGTGTATTACTTGGAGGCATTGCAGCAGCAATGGTAGGCTCAGTATTCAGCAGCGATGCATGGAACAATGTAACCTTTATTGCCGCAGAAATTAAAAAGCCACAGCGCAATATCGGGTTAAGCCTTTTTTTTGGTACACTTATCGTCACTGTTATTTACGTGTCTATCAACTTTGTATACCTTTCAACGCTGCCCGTCAATGATATTATGCACGCTGAAAAGGATAGGGTAGCTATAGCTGCTTCAAACGTTATATTCGGCAGCGCCGGGGCTGTCATTATCGGCCTTATGATAATGGTGTCAACATTCGGCTGTAATAACGGCCTTATACTGGCAGGTGCACGCGTTTACTATACCATGGCTAAGGACAACCTGTTTTTTAAACAGGCCGGCACACTTAACAAAAATGCAGTGCCAGCGTGGGCACTTTGGGCTCAATGTATTGTGGCCTGTATTTTGTGCCTTAGCGGCACTTATGGCAACCTGCTGGATATGATTTCATTTGTAGTGGTTATATTTTATGTACTCACCATAGTGGGCATTTTTATACTGCGTGTAAAACGGCCCGATATGCAAAGGCCTTATAAAGCTTTTGGCTACCCGGTTTTACCCATATTATATATTTTAATGGGTGTCTCCTTTTGCACGTTGCTGCTCATTTACAAGCAGGAATATACCTGGGGCGGCCTTGTTGTAGTAATAATAGGCATACCTATATACTTTATAGCCCATGCAAATAAGAAGAAAGCGGGCGCCGTTAGCAATTAACTTTGAATTATGCAGGATTTTGAAACGTTGTTTAATACTATTGCAGGTTTAAAAGTGGCTGTTATAGGCGATGTAATGCTTGATACCTATTGGTGGGGACGGGTTGACCGTATATCACCCGAAGCGCCTGTGCCGGTGGTAAGCCTGCAAACAAAGGAATACAGGTTGGGCGGCGCCGGTAATGTGGCCTTAAATACAATAGCTTTACATGCACCAACATACCTGTTTTCTGTAATCGGCAATGATGACGACGGTCAAATATTACTTAATATATTGCAACAGCAGGGTATTAACACGGGTGGTATAATAAAAAGCGGCCAACGCATTACCACTAATAAAACCCGTATTATAAGCCGCAACCAGCAAATGATGCGGCTTGACGCTGAAATAACCACCGACATTGCTGCCAGCGAAGAGGCTGAGCTTATTACAGCCTTTGCAACATTTGTTAACAATACAAAACCCGATATAGTAATATTTGAAGATTATAACAAAGGCGTGCTTACCCCAGGCCTTATACAAGCGGTTATAGCATTATGCAGGCAGCATGGCATTATTACTGCTGTGGACCCGAAGCGCAATAACTTTTTTGCATATAACAGCGTTGATATTTTCAAGCCAAACCTTAAAGAAGTAAAGGAAGGGCTTAACCTTCCGCTGCCAGATATTACACTTTCCTCGCTGATGGAAGTAAATGAGTTGCTCCATCAAAAGCTGCAGCACAGCATTTCGCTCATCACGCTTTCTGAAAAAGGGGTATTTGTTCAGCAAGGGCAGCATGCACGCATTATTCCCGCTCACTTGCGCAATATTACAGATGTAAGTGGCGCCGGCGACACCGTTATTGCCGTCGCATCCCTTGTATATGCGGCTACACGGGATATAGCGCTGTCGGCTTCGATGGCCAACCTTGCCGGCGGCCTTGTTTGCGAGGAGGTGGGCACGGTAGCCATCAATGCAGCCAGCCTGTTACAGGAATGCAGGATTGTACAACTTATGTAGCAGGTTTTGTTGCGGCCTGGGCTATAATCCTGTCGTAATCCAGCACCGTCTCAAAAAATACTTTTACCAAAGCAAATACCAGCACAAAAATGCGGCCGGCGCCAAACTGCAGGCAAAAGCCTCCTGCAATTACGCAAAACTGCTGCACAAATACCCGTGCGTAGGGTGAAAATATTAACACCCCGAGCGATGTTGTTTTATATGCCCCGTTAAATATAAAGTTCCGTAGCATAGCCAGCCCGCTGGCCGCTATAAACAGCAGTAATACCCATTGTATTTGCGGCGAAATATTTTGCCGCAAGTGCGCAAAAAAGGTAAATACATCCATCGGCCCTAACCCAAGGTTTTTATACTTAGATATGTCGAGGAAAATGCCGGTTTGCAACCAAACAAAAAATCCATAGTGCACAATAAAAAAGATGATAAACCAATACCCGCTCACCATAGCGCTAAAGGAACCATTTTGCCACACATCTCTTTTTTTAAAAAGAGTAGTTACAAGCATCATCAAAATATTATAGGCCCCGGCTATTACAGTCTCAAGGCAGTACACTATAAATACATCGGCCGCATCCCATTTATCCAGCCATACGCCGGCAACGGGCACCAGGTTAACCAATATCCAAAAAATATCGGTATATGTTAAACGTCTTTTAAGAAACTGCTTCAAAACTTCGAAATTTTCACCACCCAAAATAGTTATTTTCGTTACAATCAGTAATACCCATAAACCCGTAATTTTTGTCATTAGGTCAGTATTTTTTGTCAGTTATAGTCACATGAGAAAATCACGGGGTCACGCTGCAGGCGTGACCTTATTATTTTAAACCACCTTTCCCGCAACCATGATGCAATAAGAAATGTATTCGTCACAGGCTATCTATTTGGCGTCGCCTGTACCTTTGCAGCAATGGCACACGATCACCACCATAATGGTCACCACCATCATCATAGCGAAGCGCTAACACATGTAAATAAAGGGTTTGTTACCGGCATAGTGCTCAATTTTGCCTTTGTGATAGTAGAAGTGGTATATGGCCTTATCGCACATTCACTGTCACTGCTGTCCGATGCAGGCCATAATCTTGCTGATGTAGGCTCTCTCGGTTTGTCATTACTTGCTTTTAAGCTGCTTACTGTAAAAGGCAACGATAAATACACTTATGGCTATCGTAAAACCTCTGTGCTGGTGGCACTGTTTAACGCCATGGTACTTACTGTGTCTATTGGCGCCATTATGTACGAAGGCTTTCACCGCCTTTTTAACAGGGAGCAGGTGCCCGGCCTTACTATATCGCTGGTAGCAGGCATCGGCATAGTGGTTAACTTTTCTTCAGCGCTTATTTTCCGTCGCGATAAAGACAAAGACCTGAACGTAAAAAGCGCTTACCTGCACCTAATGGCCGATGCTGCCATTTCGCTTGGGCTGGTTATCGGGGGCATTCTTATTTATTACACCCACTGGTATTGGGTTGACCCCGCCCTTAGCCTTGTAGTAGCTGCCGTTATATTGGTAAGCACCTGGCACCTGCTTAAAGACAGCCTCCGGCTTTCACTGGACGGAGTGCCTGCCAATATAAACCTGGCCGGTGTTAAAAAGGCCGCCCTCAAAATTACCGGTGTAAAAGACCTTCATCATATTCATATCTGGGCCATTAGTACAACTGAAAATGCTCTTACCGGCCACCT
>DASZUX010000526.1:0-4494 GCA_035547455.1 Chitinophagaceae bacterium | reverse complement strand
CTGGGTGCTCCATATCTCATTGGCGTCATGCTCAACCCAGCCCGGCTGCGGAAATATTTGAGTAAACTCTTTTTGTGCGATTGATTTTATACTTCCATTATGGTCGAATACAATAGTGCGGCTGCTGGTAGTGCCCTGGTCGAAGGCAAGAATATATTGGCTCATTGGCAAGTGTTTGGTTGCCAATATACGGCTTTGCTGTTAATACAACTGCAGCCAAGCCATTAGTTTTATGTGAAGTGCAGAAAAAAACGGCAGAATGTTTTGTTCTGCCGTTGCGCCATGATGAACTATAAAGGAACGCTGAAACGTATTTATCAGTGGCTGCCGCCTGCTGCCGGCGTGCACCAGTTAAAATGCTGGTTTACCGGTTTAAAATAGCTTGCAAATGCATCCATGAAATCCGTTGGATATAGAGACAGCGTATCGTGCAAAAGCGATACTGTAAATTTTTTTGTGTACATAATGCTGTCCTGCAATGTTAAAAACCCGTAATTGCCATCGGGGCTTTTTTCAAAAGTATAATTACTGCATTGCAGGGTTCCGTTATTATTCACCAATATGCGGCGGTTAGCTGTATCTACCTGCAGGTATAAATTTATTGTGTCAACAGGCTTAAAGGGAAATCCCGCAAAACCCCCGCTATAACCAATGTACCGCCATGTGCCTGTCATTCCTTCAAGCTGCGGTGGTATGCTGTCTTTTGAACAACTGAACAATAAAATACCAGTAATGGCCAGCACCGTTATAAAAAATCTTTTCATGCCTTTCAATTTTATTTTTTCTTTATAATATCTGACTGGCCTGTGTTAAAAACCGTTGCAATGTGCAGTTAATTATTTTAAGCATCCGTCAACCCGTATATATAATGACGTTAGCCTAAGTTTTTTGCAAGGGCTTTTTATTTAGTAACTAAATACATACCTTAGTTTTTTATTTCCTCTATAACATCAAAACAACTTTCATGAAAACGATTGTCAGCAGTTTTTTATTTGCTGCAGTAATGGCAGCATTTGTTGCCTGCGGTGGCGGTGCAGACCAGCAAAATAGCGGTGACTCCACTGCTGTTAAGAGCGACAGCACTACACCCGGCAGTACGGCAGGGTTTAAACTGGGCGTGCAGATGTGGACGTTCAACCGCTTTACATTTACCGATGCACTCGCCAAAGTTGACAGTGCGGGTATTAAGAATATTGAAGCTTTTTGGGGACAAAAATTAGGCGGGGGATTACCCGGTAATTTTGGACCGGAAATGAGCACCGATACCCGGACGAAGCTTAAAAAAATGCTGGATGATAAAGGCATACAAATGGTTGCCATGGGTGTAATTGTACCCAACGGAAAGGCAGAGTGGGTAAAAGCGTTTGACCTTGCCAAGTTTTTTGGCCTGAGTTATATTACCTGCGAACCCATAAAAACACAATGGGGCCTTGCAGACAGCCTTGCAGGCGCGTATGGTATTAAGCTGGCAATACATGATCACCCCAACGATTCCAAACATGGCCACATGCACCCTTATGGTGCGCCTGATTCAGTGCTTGAAGCTGTACAGGGGCATCCCAACATTGGCGCTTGTGCTGACGTTGGCCACTGGGCACGCAATGGCATTAACCCGGTTGACGCATTGAAAAAACTGGAAGGCCATGTGTATGGCGTACACTTGAAAGACATTGTAAAATTTGGCGATGACCAGGCTGCAGATACGGCAGTTGGCCATGGTGTAAACGACTTTATGGCCATTTTTACCGAATTGAAAAGGCAGAACTTTAGCGGCATGCTTTCTATAGAGCAGGAAAGCAACTGGTGGCATAACCTTACTGATGTAATAGCTACCAAAAAATTATTTGATGATGATTTGGCTAAACTGAATAAATAGCCTGCTTTTAATGACAAACAGGTTACAGTGATGAAAGCAAAAAATATCATTGTAACCTGTTTGTTTTATTGTAGCGCCTGCCAAAGTAAAATGTTATAACATTGCTGCATGAAAAATACGACCTGTTTTTTGATAACATTGTTTGCATTTGCATTAGCCAATGCCCAGGATGAAAAACCTTACGGGCCAGTGCCAACGCAGCGCCAACTGCAATGGGAGAATCTTGATTTTTACCTGTTCACCCATTTTGGCCCAAACACGTTTACCGACCTTGAGTGGGGCAAGGGCACTGAACATGAAGAAGTATTTAACCCGACACAGCTTGATTGCCGCCAATGGTGCCGTATAGCTAAAGCTGCCGGGGCAAAAGGCATTATTATTACTGCAAAACATCATGATGGTTTTTGTTTGTGGCCCAGTAAATATTCCACCCACACGGTAGCGCAAAGCAAGTGGAAAGACGGTAAAGGCGATGTGTTGAAAGAACTGAGCGATGCCTGTAAGGAATATGGTTTGAAACTTGGCATATACCTGTCGCCGTGGGACCGGAACCACCCCAAATATGGTACGGAAGAATACAACCAGGTATTTATAAATATGATGAAGGAAGTAGTAAGCCGTTACGGCCCCCTGTTTGAGTTTTGGTGGGACGGCGCTAACGGCGAAGGCCCCAACGGCAAAAAACAGGTGTATGAATGGCATAAGTTTGAGGCTACCATGCGCAGCATAGCGCCCAATACGCCTGTGTTCAGCGATATTGGCCCGGATATACGCTGGGTGGGGAACGAAAGTGGCTTTGCAGGTAAAACCAACTGGAACCTTTTAGATACCGCTGGCTTTACCCGCGGCGCAGGCGCCCCGCGCCAGGATACACTTAACCAGGGTAATGTAAACGGCCATAACTGGATACCGGCTGAATGTGATGTAAGTATAAGGCCGGGCTGGTTTTACCACGCCAGCGAAGATGATAAGGTAAAAACGCCACAGCAGTTATTTGAGCTGTACTTAAAATCAGTAGGGCGCGGCGCTAATTTGTTGCTGAACGTACCGCCCGACAGGAGAGGACTTATTAATGAGCACGACAGCGTAGCATTAATGGGTTTTAGAAAGCTAAGAGAAGAGAGTTTTGGGAAGAATTTGGCAGGGGATGACAGGATAACAGTTTTTTCAGAAAACAGGAGGCACTTAGCACCAAATTTAGCCGATAATAATAATTCGACTTTTGATATCGTTCATACGGCCGCCGCTTGCGGAATTGGCGTTAAACTGACAAATAACCCCAAAATAAACTGCATTGTTTTACAGGAGCCAATACAGCTTGGGCAGAGGGTTGTATCTTTTACAATTACGCTTAAGAAAGGGGGCAATACAGTAAATACCATACAAGGCACCACCATAGGTAAAAAACGTATTTTGACATTTGCTGCGACAGAAACCGATGATATTATTATTACAATAAATGAGGCTAAAGCAACACCATTAATCAGCGAGATAGGGGTTTACCATATTGATGAAAGTTTGGTAGAGAAATAGCGATGATAATAAATTGAACCAAGAAAGGGTTCAGTAATGGCTGAATTTTTATTTCCCGGGATTTACGTCCGGGGGTAATAAAATCTACCACTTAGTAGTTGCATACTTCGCTACAAAATAAGGATTCATAGCTAACTGCAAAGCGGTTAAATGCAGATAATCATGGGTGCAACCCATGGAAAATACATTACAGGCATTTCTTTGAAACCCGGATGGGGGTTTAATATAACATTTACCTTCCCGTAAACACGGCCGTCCTCTTCTCTAAGAAAGCGGCAGTGCCTTCTTTTTTATCCTCTGTGCCAAAGCATTTGCCAAACTCGTTCATCTCAACCGCGAACCCGTCTTTTGTTTCATCAAATACTGCGTTGGCTGCGGTTATACAGCCTGCAATGGCCAGGGGCGCCTTACTATTAATAACGGCAAGAATGCTTTTTGCTTTTGCCATTAATTCCTCCTGCGGCACCACGTAATTTACCAGTCCATATTGCAAAGCAGTGCTGGCATCAATCATGGCGGCGCTCATTAACAATTCAAGCGCCCGGCCTTTGCCGATTAGTTGTGTCAGCCGCTGTGTGCCGCCATAGCCGGGAGGAATACCAAGGTTTACTTCTGGCTGGGCAAATTTTGCATTATCGCTTGCCAGCCTGAAATGGCAGCTCATAGCCAGCTCGCAGCCACCACCCAACGCAAAGCCATTTACACAGGCTATTATGGGTTTGGGTGCATGCTCTATCTTAAAGAATATGTCCTGCCCTCTTTTAGCCAGCGCCTTACCCTCACCGGGGGTCAGGCCAATAAACTCGTTGATGTCTGCCCCGGCAACAAAGCTTTTTGGTCCCGCACCGGTAATAATGGCTGAGCGGATTTCATTATTGGAATACACCTCATCCAGCACATTATTCAAATCGTCCATTACCTGCCTGTTAAGCGCGTTGAGTTTATCGGGACGGTTGATGGTGATAGTCAGAATATGATCTGCAAGTGTTGTTAATAAGGTCTCGTAAGGCATAGCTATAATTTATTGCTAAGGTAGGGTACTCCGCGTTACATTTTCTTTTCTACCTTTCCTCCATGAACCTCCT
>DASZUX010000525.1:0-6641 GCA_035547455.1 Chitinophagaceae bacterium | reverse complement strand
TTATTATCCAATCTGTGTTTCTTTTTTCAACCGCAAAAAAATCACTTTTTAGATTATCCCACAACTTTTCAGCTTGTTCCGATAAATTGATTCAAATTGATGCGGAAAAATGCAAAAAGCCCGCAAAATCAAGCGTTTTACGAGCTTTTTACCCTTTTTGACCCTGAACTGGTCGGGATGACTGGATTCGAACCAGCGGCCTCTTCGTCCCGAACGAAGCGCGCTACCGGGCTGCGCTACATCCCGAAAATGGGCTGCAAAAATAATGGCTTTTGGTTAATATTGCCGCCAATTAATTGATTTTTATGACGCCGGAACGTTTTAATAAGCTCACAACCGTTTTAAACCGCAGGCAGACCAACCTGACCATAGTAATGGAAAATGTGCAGGACCCTCACAATATTTCGGCTGTAATGCGTACCTGCGATGCTGTAGGCATACAGGATGTGTACATATTAAATAATAAAATACCACGACATAAAAAATGGGGTGCTAAAAGCAGCAGCAGCGCTGCTAAATGGCTTACGGTGCACCAGTTTACTGATGTCACCGAATGCCTTGCCGAGCTAAGAACCAGGTATCAATATATTTATACTACTCATCTTGCAGGCGATGCAGTAAGTGTTTACAATATTGATTTTACACAAAGTGTAGCCCTGGTATTTGGTAATGAGCATAGCGGCGTAAGTGAGGAAATTCGTGCTATTGCAGATAGTAATTTTGTTATTCCCCAAATGGGTGTTATTCAAAGTTTAAATATTTCGGTAGCCTGCGCGGTAACTATTTACGAGGCCTTCAGGCAAAAAAATATTGCCGGGCATTATAACCAATCTTCAATGGGTGCAGCACAGCGGGGCGCTTTAATGAGCGAATGGGGCTTATACGAGGACGGTATTTAACACACGCCAAAAACAATTTTGTTATTCTTATTGTAGTAATTAATAAGTATTTTGGCAATTAATTTGCAGCAGTATATCTACTGCTGCTAACGGTTGCCTGTAATATGCAACAAACCAAAACACGCAGGTTTATTATTGCCACGCATGGCCATTTTGCAGCCGGCGTATAGTCTTCCTTAAATATCCTTTTGATGTATCAAACATTACCCTTTTTAATGTTGATGAATTCACTAACCTGCCACGCGAATATGCAGGCAGTTGTTACACTATGATATTAAACCAAGTTGTCGGCCCACTGGGCATAACCGAAGAGAATTTTATTATGCCCCCCTGTCAAACGATTTTGAAAGTGAAGCCAAGCTGTTTAAAAAACGCCTTGCGGAACGTGGTGGAACAGACCTGCAAATGTTGGGTATAGCTACAAATGGACAAATAGGGATAAATCAACCGGGAACGCCATTTGAAAGTGAGACATGGGTATCTCCTATGGACCCTGATTTTGAAGCACGTGTATGCCGTGAAACCCAGGTACCACCTGAAACCATACTTGGTGGTTTAACACGCGGTATAAAAAATATAATGCAGACCCGTAAACTTATACTGGTAAAAATTTTTGGCCGGGTAAGTAATTTGATAAATCTTTGGTGCACTAATTAAATAGTACACTAAATCACCAATGATGATTTCCGTTCAAAATCTGTATTACGCGTATGGCCGCAAAGAGATATTTAATAATATAACCCTGCAGGCTGATACAGGTTGTATTTATGGGTTGCTTGGTAAAAACGGCACAGGCAAAACAACTTTCCTGCATAACCTTGCCGGGTTGCTTTTTCCATCAAAAGGAAGTATTAACATTGCTGGCTATTCTCCCAAGGACAGGTTACCCTCATTTCTTAAACAAATATTTATGGTGCCTGAAGAATTTTACCTGCCTGATATGCCCGTTAAAAGTTTCGCAAAACATACGGGTCGCTTTTACCCCTTATTCGCGCAAGATCATTTTGTTACCTGCCTGGATGAGTTTGGCATTTCTCAAAATGCTAACCTGCAAAACTTAAGTTTTGGGCAAAAAAAGAAGGTGCTAATAAGCTTTGCTCTCGCAACAAACACCCGTTTGCTTTTGATGGACGAGCCAACTAATGGCCTTGACATCATTGGCAAAAGCCAATTAAGAAAAATTATTGCTTCTTCTTTTGATGACAATAAATGCATTATAATCAGCTCTCACCAGGTGAAAGATCTTGAGAATCTTGTTGATCGTGTAATTATTATAGATGAAGGCAGAATAATACTAAACGAAAGCCTAAGCCGCATAAGCGAAAAGTTAAGTTTTAAAATAAGCTTCGATTCCGCTGAAATAGGATGGGCCATTTACAATGAACGTCTGTTGCGTGGCCACGCCGTTGTGTCAATTAACATTGATGATTTTGAAAGCAAGATTGACCTTGAATTATTGTATAAAGCAACTATGGCAAACCCTAAACTTATCCAGTCAATATTTAACAGCTAACAGCTTAGTATGAATGACGTTATAAACATATACAGGCTTTACATGCTTATAGCCAGGCATTGGTTTGAAAACCGGAGGCTATATATATTATTTCTCTCTGCCATTATTGTTCTCTTGTCGGGGTGGTTTATCTTCTTTCTATTAGTAGGTAATCCTTTTTTGTTTAGCCATAACAACCAGCTAATTATATATTTTATGGGTTTATTTATTTCTGGTTGCCTGTCTGCTGCTTTTCTCATCAGGGATTTTAGCAACAAACCTCAGAAAATAAATTACCTGCTTTTGCCCGCAGCAGCATTTGAAAAGTTAACCTGCATACTTTTTTACGGGGTATTTCTATTTTTTATTGCTTATACCGTAATTTTTTATGCAACTGATTTTTTTGCCTTAAAAATGGCCAATAGCACCATAGCCGGGTTAATGACAAGCAATTCCCGGGATGCCCTGCAATGGCGTCAGCAATTTGGCATTACCCAGCCGTTAAACCCGGCAAGCATGGTAAACGTATTTTCTCCTGGCGCAGGCAGCTTCATATTTTCGCCAGGAGACAATATTGAATTGTTTACTGCATTTTTTCCTTTGCAATCTGCATTTATATTGGGTTCAATATATTTTAGAAAGAATAGCCTTTTTAAAACAATAGTAGCCTTATTAGGCTGCTTCTTGCTTTTTTTTATAATTAATGGCAAAATACTTATGCCGCTGTTTCCACGAAGCTCGCAGATATTTGGAACATTTACAGTATTAAGAACATTTGATGGTGATGGAACCGAACGAATATATTCGCTCCCATCCTGGATAGGACAAACCGCAGGTTTTTTAGTTACATATTTAATAACACCGGTTTTATGGCTTGCCACCTATTACAGGCTGAAAGAAAATGAAATATAAGTTTAAAAATTAATTATGGATTTCAGGGAATCCCAGCCTATATACCTCCAGATTGCAGATTATGCCTGCGAGAAAATTCTGTTGCAAGAATGGAAGCCGGGCGAACGCATCCCCTCAGTTAGAGAATTGGCGGTTCAACTGGAAGTTAACCCGAATACGGTTATGCGCACTTACGAACATTTGCAGCAGCAGGAGATAATATATAACCAGCGCGGCATAGGCTACCATGTAGCAGCCGGGGCTGTTAGAAAAGCATTGTTATACCGTAAAAATGAATTTACAGAAAAAGATCTCCCCGTACTGTTCAGGAACCTGTACCTGCTGGAAATAGATATAGATGAACTAAAGCAACTGTATACGAATTATATTAACCAGTATTTTTCAGTTAATAACAGGTAATAAAAGGGGTAAAACTTTTGCACCATGAAAACGAGCAATAAAATATTACTGGTATTATTTCTTTCGATATTCGGGTTTATAGTAATTACCGAAGCTTTGCTTAGTGCAAAATATGGAAAAAATGACTATACCCCCGAAGATGAGTTTAATACCTATTATTACTACCAGCAAAACTTCATCAATATACATCATGTGTATTTAAACGGCTTGGCGCAATGCCAGGTTTACACTGCAGATACAACAAAATTAATGCTTGAAAAAGCAAGTCTTAGTTATGCTGAGTTTTATGTACATGCAGATACTCTTTTTGTAAAAGGAGTTAAACAACATAGCCTTGATGCGGAAGGGAAAGCAGTTCATTCTCCGCAGGAAGTACGGCTCTATATTCCTGCGTCAACAACTATAACTGCAATAAACTCTAACATAGGGGTTGACGGCGACAAGCCTGTAACCCTTATTAAACCAAGGACTATTATACTTAACAACAGCAATTTATATACCCGTTATTATTCCAACAGGGACTCTGTAAACAGGTATTTTGATACATTAACCGTGTTTGCAAAAAATAAAAGTGGTGTGTATTTATTTCATAACGACTATTTCAAAAAAATTGATATTGTACTGGACAGTTCAATCTTCAATGATTCTAATGCGAAAATTGATGACTTACATATAACAGCAGATACGAGTTCAACAGTTGTTGTAAACGGAACAAATATTCCCAAATTAAATGCACCGGCTATAGGAAAATAACAGCAGTATTTAATCATATCACCCCGCTGAAACAGCTATTTGCTTCAGCAGGAAAAGTATTGTCTTTAATCGCCGGTAGTATATGCTTACCGGCGGCATTAAAGCTATTGTTATCGTCATTATTTAACTTTTAAATATTACTAATATGCAATTATCTATTAACTCATTATCCAAAACATATTCTAACGGTGTACAAGCCATAAAAAATGTGTCGCTTACCCTTAGTGAAGGTATGTTTGGTTTACTTGGCCCCAATGGCGCAGGTAAATCGTCACTCATGCGTACAATAGCTACACTACAGGAGGCAGACCAGGGAAGTATTGTATTTGATGACATTGATGTATTAAAGCAAAAAACAGCGCTTCGCCGCGTTTTAGGCTACCTGCCGCAGGAGTTTGGTGTTTACCCGAAAATATCTGCAGAACAAATGCTCGACCATATTGCACGGTTAAAAGGCGTTGCAGACAGAAAAGAAAGAAAGGAACTTACCGGGTACTTGCTTGACAAGGTAAACCTTTCAAAAGATAAAAGAAAAAGCCTCGGCACTTATTCCGGCGGCATGAAACAAAGGTTTGGCATTGCCCAGGCATTGATAGGAAAGCCTAAATTAATTATTGTAGATGAGCCCACAGCAGGGCTTGACCCGGCCGAAAGAAACCGTTTTTATAACCTTTTAAGTGAAATAGGTGAAAACACCATTGTAATACTCTCAACACATATAGTAGAAGATGTTAGCACGCTTTGTTCCCGCTTTGCAATTATTTTCCAGGGACAGGTTTTGTATGCAGGTACGCCTGACGAAGCGGTAAATCAACTTAATGGAAAAATATACAGCAAATCAATCAGCAAGTCTCAAATTGATCAATACAACTCGCGTTTCAGGGTGATTTCAACGCAGTTAAAGGGTGGGCAATTATACATACGCATACTTTCTGGTACTGAACCCGGTAATGGCTTCGCCCAGGCAGTGCCTAACCTTGAAGATGTTTACTTCAGCAATATTGGCCAAAAAACAAGCATTAACACTTTATAAGCAAAGCGCCTGCGTTCCTATTAACAATATCAATTAACTGTTATGTTCAGTAAAATATTTTTGTTTGAATTACAGTACCGCCTAAAACGGCCGGCAGTATATGTTTACTTCCTTGTTGCTTTTGTTTTTACCGGTTTAGCTTTTGCCAAGGGGGCGATGCCGCTTGATGCAAAACAGTTTATAAACGGCACTTATTCAATTGCTTTTTATGTATCGCTCATGAGTCTTATGATGATGATGCCGGGTTCCTCAATTATTGGCATCCCTTTATACCGCGATATTGAATATAATACTAAAGAATATTACCTCTCATACCCTATTACAAAGGCGGGTTATTTTTGGGGAAGGTTTTTATCGTCTTTCATCCTCCTTTTATTAATTGACAGCGCTGTATTAATGGGTGCCTTTTGCGGTACAAAGCTGGGCCCTGTATTTGGCTGGCAGCCTGTGTCACGCTACGGTCCAAACCTTTTAATTAATTACCTGCATCCATTTATATTTTTTTCAGTACCTAACCTTTTTTTTGTCTCAGCACTTTTTTTTGGGCTGGTAGCAGTTACTAAAAACGTTAAGGTTATTTATACCAGCGGGGCAATGCTTTTTTTAGGCTATCTCATCGCCAACTTTTTTATTCATGCTTCGGCAAATCTTAATGTCATCTATCTCTCGGATCCCTTTGCTATAAATGGTATAAACTACGAAAAAAGCCTGCAGGCAACCAATATCAAAAACACCGGGCTGATAGCAATGCATGGCTTATTATTATGGAACCGGCTTTTATGGACAGGTACAGGAGCAATAATACTCCTGTACACATATCTGCGATTTAATTTTGAACACTTTTTCAGCAATAATAAAGGCAGGAAGCTACCATATAAACCGGTCGAAACATACAAGATGCCTGTTTTCGCGGTTAGCTATAAAAAATATTCGGGAAAAATATTATATACTCTTACAAGGATAGAGGTATTGAACATCATTCGCGATACTTATTTCTGGCTTATCATAGGCGGTGGTTCAGTCTTTCTGGGTATGATGTTCTGGCATGTATGGGGCAGGTATTGGGTGCCTGATTTTCCAAGAACCAGCATGATACTAATGGCTTTTACCGGCAATTTTCTTGTATTTGTGTTTTGTATCATTATGTTTTATA
>DASZUX010000524.1:0-11851 GCA_035547455.1 Chitinophagaceae bacterium | reverse complement strand
GCGTAGTGGCCTTTCCATAATAAACAGCCCCGTAAAAACCAATAAACACTGTTGCAAAAATTACCACCACTGCAAAAACACCTACTGCCACAGCCATGCGGTGCAGAGAGGCAGAGTTTTTAAGCACTACTATACGGGTTGACATTTGGGGTTGGGTAACAGGTATCATTACAATGGCAATAAGGGATGTTATAAGAAACTGCTTATTAAATAACCCGTTGGGGCCGGGAACCGATAACAGCTTTTCATTTGCCTGGCGCACTTTTTCAATGGTACCACTAAAGCCCCCCATTTTTGTAATACAGCCAATACAAATAAGCCAGATGGTTAGCAGCAGGAGCATACCCTGTATAACATCGCTGTACACCAGCGCTTTAAAGCCGCCGGTTTGCGAGTAAACAAGAATAAGCACAATAGTTATAAGCGCCCATACCCATAGGGGAGCTACACCCGGAAAAGCAGCCCCCATAAATATTGCCATGCCTTTAACCTGTATGGCTGCATAGGGTACAAGAAAAATAAAAGCACCCGCAAATAACACATAGCCGGCCCATTTGCTTTGGTATATAGTACCCATTAACCCGGCCATACCTTTAAAGCCAAGCTGTTGTACTTTTTTGCGTACACGAAAGCCAAACCACAGTATCATAAATACCATTGCCCCGTCTGACACACCGAGAAATACCCATGCGCCTACGCCATGCACGCGAAAAAAATCGGGCATGCCTAAAAAAGTAAAACTGCTAAAGAGTGCCGCTGCAAAAGTTAGCATGCCCAATACAGGGCCAATACTTTTACCTGCCAGCATAAACTCGTCGGCAGGCTTGTTACGCATAAATGTTTTATAACCGGCATAACACAGCAATGCCATATAAACAGCGCCAAATATTATTGCCCAGGCGGTCATTGCTTTTCATCCTCCTCAACCTTTCTGTAAGCAATAGCGGCCTGCCATGTTAAGATGATGAATATAATGGTTACCAGTACGCCCATCCAAAGGGTGTAGGGTAAACCCAGTAACATGGGCTTGTACATGCCGGGCGGGGTTAATAACGGCGTAAAAACCGAAATGGTTAATGCGAGCGCCAGTAAGTTTATAACAAGCAACCTTTTCTTCATACAGCAAGCTTTGTGAAGTTGTATTAATAAATATAACAAACATGTATGACGTGGGGAAATATTATGACTTGCCGGTATTAACTTTTTATTTAGAAGTGTTTTTGTTAAACCGAAGGCAGGTGTTACTGCTCGCCGTTATTTATTAAGTAAATTTCAAACATGAAAAAATTAACCCTCTGCCTGCTTGTTAATTCACTCCTTATTCTGAATAATTCGTTCTCTCAAACTCAAAAGATTATTGCCGATAAAATTATTGCACATATAGGCAACAAAATAATATTGAGATCTGATGTGGAACCCGGTGAAAATTGTAAGTGGTATTCTGACGCCGATCCTCAATGTAAGCTTCTTGAACAACAGCTTATTAATAAGTGTCTTATGATGGAGGCAATAAAAGATTCGATTACTCTTAATGAGGATGAGATTACGGCACTTGTTGATGAATACCTGAGAGAAGCGTTTCAGTCAAATACATCATTACACAATAAAGAAGCTATTGATTTAAAACAAAAGCTGTTTGATGCTTTTACAGAAAGAAATTACGCCGACGCTATGCGCCGGCAAATTTTAGGCAAGATAACTGTTACCCCGGCAGAGGTGAAAAGTTATTTTGAAAGCCTGCCGCCCGATAGCATACCATTTGTAGAAAGCATTATGCATGTAAGCCAAATTGTTATCTACCCTCAACAAAGTAAGGAGATGGAACAGTGCCAGGTTAAACAGTTGCTTGAATGGAAAAGACAAGTTGAAACCGGCAAACAAAAATTTGATGTACTCGCAAAATTATACAGCCAGGATCCTGGCAGTAACACGCAGGGCGGTGTTTATAGCATAACCAGGAATGATAAACAATGGGATGCTGCATGGTTTTCTGCAATATGGGAATTAAAAGAAGGCCAGATATCGCCGTTAGTGCACTCAAAATATGGGTTGCATATCATCCAATTGGTAAGCCGCGCAGGAAACGATGCTGTTATTCGGCACATCATGTTAGCGCCACAGGTAACCACGGCCGATATAAACAATACAAAAAACTTACTTGACAGCGTACGAAGCCTGGTTTTAGCGGGCAGGATGACTTTTGGCAGTGCAGTTAGGCAATACAGCCAGGACGACGAAACGAAAGGCACTGGCGGACAGGTGATTAGCATAGGCGGATCTACGGCAGTTACTTACGATGATATAGATAAAGATGCTGTATTGCAATTAAGAAAAATGAAGCCCGGCTATTTAAGCCAGCCCTCTGCATACAAAGACGAGATGCAACGGACCGCGGTACGAATAATCTTTTTACAGGATGCTTTTCCTGCTCACAAAGCCCGTTTTGAAAGCGACTACACATACATTGCTTCACAAGCGCTTGAAAAAAAGAAAGCGGCCGTTTTACAGCATTGGCTTGCCCTGCACATGCACGATTTTTATGTAAGCATTAATAACGATTACCTGCATTGCAGCAATATAGCGCAATGGGTTCCTGTAATACAGGCTGCTTCAAAAAAACCGAAATAATTAACCGGCTATCTCCAGGCAGCTTGTTCAAAACAATTTATCGCTGGTGTTACAGGTTTTAAAACAGGCGCCAGTTAATGCTTGTACCGGCTTCCGGGCCAGGCCGAACTTCTTAATATAAAAAAGCCATCCCCGGCCTGTAGTTGCGGGATGGCTTTCAGCATGCCTGGGTTAAAGCAATTTACCAGCCTCCGCCCCCGATGGAAAACCGGTATCCCAATGAAAACCAGGGGTGGGCAACAATTTGCACTTCCTCGGCATAGCCTGTACGGGAATTATAACTTGTTGCGGGAAAACGGTAACACGCTTCCGCAAAAACTGAACCCCCATCACTTACCAGGTACTCCATTCCGACACCCGCATTAACCATTGCCTGGTTTGATTTGCCGCTGGTTTGATCGCCATAATAAGGAGCATACCCGTTGGGCACATTTGTGTATGTAGCCTTGGTGTTGGCAAAGAGGTAACTTACCGTAATAGTAGCATACGCATTAAAATTGTTTTCGGTCCTGTCCATAAAAAAATACCGTCCCCCAACACCAAGAGCGAGAATGGATGTTTTTTGTGTAAGTGTTGCTTCAGCGCTGGAGCTACCCAGGTAAACCTGGTCAGTTGTTACGCTTCTTGAAGGCAAAAAATAAGTACCATTAAAATAAACCTCTGCCCTGCTGTCTTCGGGAGACCAGGCAAAATCAATACCGGGTCCAAACGACATACCGTAATTGCCCACGCTGGAGGGAAGCTGCAGGCCGCTTAACTGCAGGCCACCGCGAAATTGTGTACCTGATGACTCATATTGCGAAAAGGAAATGAGGCATAACAAAAACATGCAGAAGGTTAACAGAAACCTTAGTTTCATAGTGTAGTTTTTAAGTGTTTAAGATTTGAACTGCAATATAGAAAAAATATTTGCAGACCCGCCTTTTAGCAATAAAAAAGCCGTCCACTTGGACGGCTTTTTTATGTTTCAGTTAAACCTGAACCGCAGGTTCAAATACGGCTTATTTATATTGTGGCATAATGCTTTTTGCCAGTTCAACCATTTTCTTCAGGCCTTCTTCAGGAAGTGCGCCTTTTTTGAAATCGGCCAGTAGTTCAGGCATCTTGTTTTGCAGTTCCATCAGGAAATGATCTTCAAACGCCCTTACGTTCTTCACCGCTACTTCGCGCAGCAAGCCCTGAGTACCAAGGTAGATAATAGCCACCTGTTTTTCAACGGCGAAAGGTGAATATTGGGGTTGCTTAAGAATTTCCACGTTACGCGCACCTTTGTCAAGTACAAGTTTGGTAGCAGCGTCAAGGTCTCCGCCAAATTTGGCAAAGGCTTCCATTTCGCGGTACAGCGCCTGGTCAAGCTTAAGTGTACCCGCTACTTTTTTCATTGATTTAATCTGTGCGTTACCACCAACACGGCTTACGGAGATACCTACGTTAATAGCAGGACGTATGCCAGAGTTAAACAGGTTGGTTTCAAGAAATATCTGACCATCTGTAATAGAGATAACATTTGTAGGGATGTAAGCAGATACGTCGCCGGCCTGTGTTTCAATGATGGGGAGCGCTGTTAACGAACCGCCGCCTTTTGCAAGATGCCTGATTGATTCGGGCAGGTCGTTCATGTTCTTTGCCACTTCGTCGTTGGCAATAACTTTGGCTGCTCTTTCCAGCAAACGGCTATGCAGGTAGAATACATCACCGGGGTAAGCTTCGCGACCGGGAGGCCTTCTTAACAACAATGACACTTCGCGGTAAGCCACGGCCTGTTTTGAAAGGTCATCATAAATAATCAAAGCAGGGCGACCGGTATCACGGAAAAATTCACCCAAAGCAGCGCCGGCAAACGGGGCGTAGAACTGCAAAGGTGCCGGGTCAGCCGCTGATGCTGCTACGATGGTGGTATATGCCAGGGCGCCATTATCCTGTAATGTTTTCATTACACCTGCAATGGTAGATGCCTTTTGGCCAATGGCTACATATATACAATATACAGGCTTGCCTGCATCGTAAAACTCTTTCTGGTTAATGATAGTGTCCAGGCATATAGCGGTTTTACCTGTCTGGCGGTCGCCGATAACCAGCTCACGCTGGCCGCGGCCGATGGGAATCATTGCGTCAATAGCCTTGATACCTGTTTGCAGAGGTTCTTTTACAGGCTCACGAAATATAACACCGGGGGCTTTACGCTCCAACGGCATTTCGTACAATTCGCCTGCAACGGGGCCTTTACCGTCTATCGGCTCACCCAGGGTATTAATAACCCTGCCTACCAGGCCTTCACCTACTTTAATAGAGGCAATCTGGCCGGTACGCCTGGCTTTAGCGCCTTCTTTAATATCGCCGCTTTCACCCATCAATACCACGCCCACGTTATCCTCTTCAAGGTTAAGTGCAATGGCCTTGGTACCATTTTCAAAGGTAATCAGCTCACCGGCCCTTACATTGTTAAGGCCGTAAATGCGGGCGATACCATCGCCCACCTGCAGAACTGTACCTACTTCTTCCAGTTCAGCGGCTGAATTAAAGTTGCTTAATTGCTCCCTTAATATCGCCGAAATTTCATCAGGTTTAATTTCTACCATATATGGTTTTATTTGCCCCCCGCTCCCTGAAGGGTAGTAACGTGGAGGGAGTTTTAAATAGAAAATTTTAAAAAGAACTAATTCAAACCTGCCCTTTTCAGGCGAGGCTTTTATCTTATATTATGCTCGTACAGGTTGCTGGTAAACTGGCGCCTTACATCCCTTAGGTCTCGCAATATACTTGCGTCCACCAGGTTATTGTCAAATTCCAGTACAAACCCGCCAATAAGGCTTTCATCTGTTTTGGTTTCCAGTTCAATATTCGCAAGACCTGTACTTGACTTTACCTTATTTACAATATCCTGCTTTACTTCATCGCTTACCGGTACTGCAGTTGAAAGTTTTACCCTATGTATGCCTTTTATACTGTTGTACTGGTCAATAAATGCTGATACAATCTCCGGCAAGTCGCTTTCACGGCTTTTGTTTACCAAAAGGGTAATAAAAGCTGCAGTAAGCGCTGATATCTTACCTTTTGTTACAGCGTTAATAATACTTTCCTTTTTATCCCCTTTAACAACAGGGCTGCGCAGCAGGTTTACAAAATCACGGCTTGCTTTACAAACAGCCTGCAAATAAAGCATATCGGCATACACCTCTTCCAGGCCGCCTTTCTCAATTGAAAGGTCAATCAAACTTTTTGCGTACCGTGCTGCTAAACGTGGATTGGGCATAAATTAATTTGAAAATAAGCTAATTTAGAATTTGAAAATCAGGCTGTCAAATCAGCACCAATTCCAATTTTCAAATTGGCATTAATTGAGTTTTACTGCATCTGTTAATTCTTTAATATAGCTTTCCTGCTCTCCTTTATTGGCCAACTGCCTGCGAAGTACTTTTTCAGCCACTTCAATTACAAGATTACCTACCTGGTTTTTAACGTCAGTTAAAGCAGCATTTTTCTGCTGGGTAATAGCCTGTTGTGCTTCAGATACAATTTTGTCGTACTCAGCCTTGGCCTTAGCCTTGGCATCGGCCACCATTTTATCGGCGGTGTCTTTTGCTTCTTTCAGCATTGCACTTCTTTCCTCCCTTGCTTTTGCCAGCAGGGCCTCGTTTTCACTTTTTAACTGCGCCATTTCTGCCTTTATTTTGTCAGCAGAAGAAATAGACGCTGCTATACCTTCTTCGCGGTCTTTCAGCGATTTAAGAATAGGCTTCCAGGCAAATTTTTTCAGGATGAAAAACACAATTAAAAACGCCAGCAGCGTCCATAATATCAACCCAAACCCTGGTGTAAGTAATTCCATATTATTAATAATTTATTTGCTTTTTTAAAATACCGCGCACGATTTTAAACATACAACCTGCAATGCATCATAATTACTGCACCCTCGGCCCTGTGCTCCGGGTGCAGTAAAGATTTTTTTTGTTTACACAAACATTGCAAGGATACCTGCAATAACCCCGAACAGGGCAACACCTTCTACAAGGGCTGCAGCCAGGATCATGTTTGAGCGGATATCGTTGATAGCTTCAGGCTGGCGGGCAATGCTTTCTACAGCGCCTTTACCAATCTGGCCGATACCGATACCAGCGCCAATAGCAGCAAGACCTGCGCCTAATGCGCCGCCTGCATTTGCCAGCGGGGTTGTGCTTAACAACACTAATAAATCCATAATTGTATATTTATACTGTTTAAAAAAAGACATTTTTTTTATTAAACCATTACAGGGTCTTCATGGTGTTCGCCATGGTCATCATGCGCACCTTCCATTGCCTGCCCTATAAATACGGCAGTAAGGTTGGTAAAAATGAAAGCCTGTATAAAAGCCACCAATATTTCAATAAAATAGATAAACACAGAAAATGCTATAGAAACCGGTGAAAAACCCCAGCCTACACCTGCATTAAGCGCACCAAATATGAATATTAAAGATATTAAGCAGATGATAATAATGTGACCTGCCAGCATGTTGGCAAAAAGACGTATCATTAACGCAAAAGGCTTAGTGAATATACCCAGCACCTCCACTAAAATCATAATCGGCTTTACAAAACCAGGCACCGGCGGGTTAACAATATGCCCCCAATAATGACCGTTTGTGCTGATAAGTATTACAATGAATGATATTAGGGAAAACACCAGTGTAAAAGCAATATTACCGGTAACATTTGCCGTACCCGGCACAAGGCCTATTACATTGTTAATGAGGATAAAGAAAAATATGGTAAGAAAATAAGGCATGTACTTATCTGTCTTTTTGCCTACGTTAGGCCTTGCCACCTCATCACGCACAAACATTATAATTACCTCCATAGCATTTTGCATACCGGAGGGTGCCTTTTTGGGGTCTTTCTGGTATTTTTTAGCCGCACTTACCATTATCCATACCAGCAATACCAGTGCAAGTATCATTTGCACCACGTTGCGGGTTAGTGAAAGGTCGTACATCTTTACTGATTCATCCACAGGCACAATCTTGTTGCCTTCCAGCTTGTAACCGTCAACTTCGGCTTTGCCTTCTTCAAAAGCAGACGCCATAAAAAAAGACCAGCCTTTTTGGGGAGAATACAATATAACAGGCAGGGGAATAGAAATGCTGTGCTCTTGCCCATTACCGTCTTTATAGGAAAGAAAATGGAACTCATGGGCATCCAGTACGTGGCCGAAAATTACCTCGCTCGCATTAAAACCTTCTTTCTTTTCTTCCTTTTGCTGGTCAGTTTGGGCCTGGGCACCGGGAGTTTCAGTTTTTTCCTGTGCAAAACAGTCCAGGGAAAACGTTATAAAAAAAACGCTGAAAGCCGCTACCAGTAAAGATTTGAAGGATTTTAACCGCATACCAGTCCTAAAATTTGGCGCAAAGATAAGGGTTGGGGTATTAAAAACTGAAAATGAAGCTTAGAATTTGGTAAAAATAAAGCAGGGTATTTTAAGGTGGCTGTAAGTTATACCCTGCAGGTATGCAACATATTGTTTATTAATATCTTACATACTTACAACTTTCTTATTGTTCTCCAGTTGCATGCTGCTTAGTTTGCTGTATAAACCACCAAGGGTAAGCAGTTCCTCGTGGGTGCCGGTTTCTTTAATTTCACCTTTATCCAGCACAATTATTTTGCTGGCTTTCCTGATGGTGGAAAGACGATGGGCTATTACTATGGAAGTACGCCCTGCTATCAATGTATCAATAGCTTTTTGTATCAGCATCTCGCTTTCCGTGTCAATGGATGAAGTAGCCTCATCCAAAATAAGAATGGAAGGGTTATATAATAGCGCCCTTATAAATGAAATCAACTGCCGCTGGCCAAGGCTTAAAGTGTTGCCTCTTTCCATTACATTAAAGCTGTAGCCGCCGGGCAATTGCATAATAAAATCGTGTACACCGATAAGCTTTGCGGCTTTTATAACATCCTCTTTAGGTATGCCCGGGTTACGCAGGGTTATATTGTCCATTACAGAGCCTGAGAACAGGAAAACATCCTGCAGCACTACCCCAATACTGCTGCGCAGCACATCAAGGTCATATTCCTCAATATTCCTTCCGTCAATCTTTATCAACCCCTTCTGTATATGGTATAACCTGTTAAGCAGGCTGATGATAGAAGTTTTGCCGCTGCCGGTATGCCCTACAAGGGCAATAGTTTGCCCCGCCTGTATATGAAAGCTGATGTCCTTCAGCACATAGTTATCATCTGCGTATGCAAACCATACATGCTCGAAGGATACCTCGCCCCTGGCACTTTGGGGAGAACTGGCAGCAGGATAAGATTTGGCGTTGCTGCCCGGGTATTCATCACCAAAAATTGTTGAAATAACAGGCTTTGTTTCAAGTGCGCCTTTAAAAGCAGGGGTAACATCGGTATTGTCCTGTACTTTAAATACACGCTCAGCAGCTATCATCCCCATTTGTAATACGTTAAACTTATCCGCAATTACACGCAGCGGCCTGAATATGAGGTTAAGGTAAAGGATAAAGGCAATCAGTTCGCCAGCAAGGTTTTGGTCTCTAACGGCGTTGTTGCCAGCCAGTTGCGCCAGCCACCATACCAGCAATCCCATGGAAATAGCCAGCACAATTTCCACTACCGGGAAAAAAATAGAGTAAGCAAATATGGAGCGGATATTAGCATTGCGGTGTTCCTGGTTTATTTTATTAAACTTGGCAAATTCGCGGTCTTCCGCGGCAAAAGCCTGTACCACCTGCATGCCGGTAATATGTTCCTGCACAAAGGCGTTAAGCGCTGCCACGGCATTACGTACCCGTATAAAACTCTTATTTACACTTTCTTTAAAGTAATAGGTAGCCACAATCAGCAGGGGAATTGGAATAAGACTGATGAGCGATAGCCGCCAGTCGGTTACAAACATTACCACCAGGATAACGATAATAGAAAGCAGGTCGGCTATAATGGGAATAAGCCCGTCTGAGAAAATATCGTTAATGCTTTCAATATCGTTAATAGTGCGTGTGGTAAGCGTACCGATAGGGGTAGTATCAAACTGGCGCAGGTTAAGGCTGAGGATTTTATCAAAAATGCCCACCCGCATATTTTTTACTACACTTTGCCCCAACCACGAAGTGAGAAAAGTGAAAAAAAAGCGCATGGTAGTTTCCACCAGCAACAGTACTATTTGCAAAACAGTAACTGCAAAAATAAACTGGGCAGCATTATTTATATCTGTATTAAAAAGGGTCCAGTGCAGCAGGCCTGGCGTATGTACAGTTTTACCGGTAGCCTTGTAAACTGTAAGCTGTATAAGGTATGGGCGTACAGGTGCTATAAGTGCCAGCAGTATAGCCAGTATAAGGCTGGTAAAAAAATGCAGGCGATACGGCCTAACATAATGAAATACCCTGCGCAGAATGGTAAAATCGAATATCTTTTTTTTGCTGGAGCTAACGGCCATAATAAGGGGGCAAAGGTAGCAAGTTGGCCAATGCCGGCCCCCAATATGTTTTTAGCGGCAAATAAGTTTTACCGGAAACGAAAACCCGGTATTTTACGGGTTTACTCACCCAGCCAGCTTTTTAGTATTTGCTGCTGCAGGCCCTCTGCAACCGGCAATAATTCAATTGTTAGTCTTGCCGGTTTTCCACCTGCCGCGGGCTGTAACGCTGTGGTAAGCCCTGCGTACGCCAGGTACGTATTGTAATCAATAGGTGCCGCTGTATAAACATATTCAAACTCCTTTTGCAGGGATATTCCCGCCACCTTTTCGCAGGCCTGCTGAAATTCGGCATCTGTAAAACCGCGCTGCAGTTTTTTATAATAATGGTTGTACAGCAGCCGCATTACATCATCAAGGCTTTTTTTATTTTGGGTAGCGTGGCGTATGGTAAAATCAATAATAAGGCCTACCGCCGGACCTTTGTCGTAATAAGATATTGTTTTGGCATCTGTGCCGCGCTGGGTGCCAAACGGCCCGTCGCTCCATGTTTCATAACTTGCCTGTACAAGCGACTGGTAATTGCGGCCGGGACTATTTTCAAACGCGTTTATGCTTCCTTCAAAATTTTTAAACAAAGTTTGCATATCAGCCAGGCCTGCCCGCTTTACTGACAGGTATTCGTAATATACCGACAATCCTTCGCTTACCCAAAGCAGGTTGGTACGGTTGCTGCGGTCATAATCGAAAGGCCCAAGTTCAAATGGCCGGATGCGTTTAACATTATAGTTATGAAAGTATTCGTGGGCTAAAAAATTCATTACCCGGTTCATAGCCTCGCCGCTGTTTAACTCGTTACCGCTAAAGCTTACTGTAGTATTATTAAGATGTTCAATACCTCCGCGGCCCGGGCCTATACCTATAAACGTATATTGCTTGTAAGGTATGTCGCCGATTATACCTGAAGCAGCAGTTACTACTTTCCTGAGGTTTTCTATAAACTGTTGCCTGTCAAAATTACCGGGCCGGTAAGCAATAAACCTGTGTGTAATGCCATTAACAGTAAACGCAGGCAATACTTCAAGGTTACCCATCAGTATGGGACAGTCATACAGGATATCAAAATCAGGCGCCGAAAACTCGTTTATTTTGCCCGGCACTGCATCAAGCCCGGTAGCAATTGCAGCCCAGCCTTTATTAAGCTTTACCGTAACCGAGACGGGAGTTTTTATATGGCCGTCAATGTATAAAAATGCAGCACCGGGTATAATGTAACCGCGTGATGTATCCACGTAACTGTTGGCAACAAAATTTTTATCAGCTTTTACATCATAACTTATAATAAAAGGGGTGTTTTTTCCCGCTGCCACCAGCCAGGTATTATCGCTGGTGCGCAAGGCAGCAACAGCCTTACCACCCGTTACAGTTGCCGCAAGGTTTTCCACATCCTTCGCATAATCCATCAACTGGTAATAACCCGGTGTCCAGCGGGGCATTTTAAAGGCTACCGTGCCTGCAGGCCAACCGGCACAATTTAATTCGATATGAAAATAGTGCTCTGATGCTTGCGGGGCAGAAACTGTATAGTGCAAAACCGCTTTATGTGTTTGGCCTGCAGCAATATTACAGCATACAGCAGCAGCAAAACAACAAAATAAAAAAACACTTTTTGGTATAATAGCTTTTAAAACAGGGCCCATATTGTAATTATTAATTGCTAATGACAAACTGCTTAAAAGTATTAAAATTTTAGTAAGCCCTATTTTGCCTGTTATTTTAAGATTGCATCTTATTACTGCCCGTTATTGCT
>DASZUX010000523.1:0-10707 GCA_035547455.1 Chitinophagaceae bacterium | reverse complement strand
GTTTACTTTACCACCGGTCGCATCTGCCTGCCGTTTGTAGTCTTCAATAGCATTATATATGTCAGAATATAATATTATCTTATCACCTATCTTGGCAACAATTTTATCGGCCACCACCTTTTGCGTTTGCGCAAAAGATTTGGAAGCGAAACAAATAAATACTGTAAAAAGCGCAAGAGATACTCTTTTCATAATAAATCACGTAACTTCAAAAGTAACTATTCACTACCAGCAACGCGGCGTGGTTAAGGGATTTAACAAAAAATAAAGTACTAAGCCAAAAGCCCGGTTAACCGTTATATCAATAAAGTAAGGGGTCTGTATCCCCTACTTTTTGCATTTACAGCTTAGTACTTAGTTTTTATAATGTTCTCTTTATTTCTGTTTCTTCGTAAGCAACAATTGTGTCGCCAACTGATATATCAGCAAAGTTTTTAACAGTTAAACCGCACTCATAGCCCGCTGCCACTTCCTTCACATCGTCTTTAAAGCGTTTCAGGCTGCCAAGCTCTGCAAAACCGCCTTCTGTACGCGGGTAAATTAAAATACCATCGCGGAACACGCGTATTTTGCTGTCACGTTTAACCTTCCCTTCTATCACATAACAACCTGCTACGGTAGCCTTATCAAACTTGTACACTTCGCGAATTTCAACAGTAGCCACCTCTTTCTCCTCTACTTTTGGCTCAAGCAGGCCTTCCATTGCGCTCTTTATTTCTTCTATCGCATTGTAAATGATGGAGTACATTTTAATCTGTACACCTTCATGTTCAGCCAGCTTATTGGCTTGCGACGACGGGCGAACGTTAAAGCCTACAACAATAGCATCAGATGCCGCCGCCAGTACAACATCACTTTCAGATATTTGGCCAACACCCTTTAATATTACCTGTACGGCTATTTCTTCTGTTGAAAGTTTCTGCAGTGAGTCGCTTAATGCTTCTACAGAACCATCCACGTCACCTTTAATAATTACATTCAGTTCTTTAAAGTTACCCAATGCAAGGCGACGGCCAATTTCGTCCAGCGTAATATGCTTCTTAGCCCTCAGGCCCTGTTCACGCACAAGCTGGGCTCGTTTGGTAGCCACTTCTTTTGCTTCGGCTTCGTCCTCGTACACACGGAATTTTTCACCTGCCTGCGGCGCGCCGTTAAGGCCAAGTATTACAACCGGTGTTGAGGGCGGCGCTTCCTGCACACGCTGGTTACGTTCATTAAACATTGCCTTAACACGTCCAAAGTTCTGGCCCGACACCAGCAGGTCGCCCTGTTTAAGCGTGCCGTTTTGTACCAGCAGCGTAGCTACATAGCCGCGCCCTTTGTCCAGCGATGCTTCAATAATGGTTCCTGTCGCTTCTTTGTTGGGGTTTGCTTTTACATCCAGCAATTCCGCTTCAAGCAATATTTTTTCCAGCAGCAGGTCAACATTCAGCCCCTTTTTGGCAGACAGTTCCTGGCTCTGGTATTTACCACCCCATTCTTCTACCAGCAGGTTCATCTGCGACAGCTGCTCGTATATTTTAGTCGGGTTAGCCCCGTCTTTATCAATTTTATTAATGGCAAATATCATGGGTACCCCTGCAGCCTGCGCATGGCTTATGGCCTCTTTTGTTTGAGGCATTACTGCATCATCGGCAGCTATAACAATAACTGCTATATCGGTAACCTTTGCACCACGGGCACGCATGGCCGTAAAGGCTTCGTGACCCGGTGTATCAAGAAAAGTAATGTTTTTACCCGTAGGCAGTGTAACCTCGTAGGCGCCTATATGCTGGGTAATACCACCTGCTTCACCTGCCACAACGTTGGCATTTCGTATATAATCAAGCAGCGATGTTTTACCATGGTCAACGTGGCCCATAATAGTTACAATAGGCGCACGCGGCTCAAGACTGGCTTCTTCATCTTCCTCTTCTTCCTCTTCTTCTTCCACATCGTCAAGGCCCATAAATTCTACCTCGTATCCAAATTCTCCGGCCACCAGTTCAATCACCTCGGCATCAAGACGCTGGTTGATTGACACCATTATACCAAGGCTCATACATTTGCTTATAACCTCGGCAAAGCTTACATCCATCAGGTTGGCCAGCTCGCTAACAGTAACAAACTCGGTAACCTGCAGTTTGTTTGTTTGCTCTTCTCCATCTGTGGCCTCAGCCATTTCGTGCCGTTTTTCACGGCGGTATTTTGCCTTCAGGCTTTTACCGCGGCCACCGGAGCCGGCAAGTTTTGCCTGGGTTTCTCTTATCTTTTCCTGTATCTCTTTCTGGTCAATTTCCTTTTCTTCGCGGTGGTGAGTGTGAGAAGTCCTGTTTCCGCCCGCGCCGGCTTTATTAATTGTAATTGGCTTACGTGCCGGGCGGTTGTCGCCGCCGGCAGGCCTGTTATGCCCATGTTGCTGGCCGCCGCCACGATTATCGCGGTTAAAGCCGCCCTGCCCTTGCCCGCGGTTGTCTCTGTTAAGGCCACCGCCACCGCCTGTATTGTCGCGGTTTTGAAAGCCCGGTTGCCCCTGGCTGCGGTTATCGGTTGGCTTTTTGTCAATAGGTATGCGTTTGCGTTTGCGTTTTTCGTCACGGGTCACGGGCTTAGGCCGTGTATCGCTGTCAGCCGGCAGGTTAATTTTACCTACAATCTTGGGCCCTTCTATTTTTTCCGCCTTAATGTTTTCTATTACCTGGTGGTCCTCCTCCTGCTGTTGCTCCTCTTCGTGCTGGGCGGCTTCAATATCGGCCAATTCTTCTTCTTCCGGCGCGTCGGCTTCAACTTCTGCAACTGCAGCAACTTCATCCTCTTCTGTATGTACAGGTTCCGGTTCCTGTTTAACCGGTTCAGGTGCTTCGGCCTTTTCTTCTTTTTTCTTTACTTCCTTTTTAGGTTTTGTAGAAGAATCTATTGCAGAAAGGTCAATCTTATTTATAATCTTAGGCCCTTCTATCTCAGGCGCTTCAATTCGTAATATTTCCGGTTCTGCGGGTTCGGCCTGGGGGGGCTGGGGTTTTACTTCTTCAACCGGTGCAGGTTCAGGTTTTACCTCCTTTACAGGTTCCGGCGCAGGCTCGGGTTTTGTTTCTTTTAAGGGTTCTGGTTTTGGCTCTTCTTTTACAACAGGCTTGGTTTCCCGTACAAACGAAATTACTTCTTCGTCTTTTTTTCTTCTCTCTCTTTCTCCCTGTACACCTTTGGGTATTTCAATCTGGTCAGCTTTGTTTTTGGCAACTTTGTCGCTTTGAAAACCGCTTTGCAGGGCCCTGTACATGTCTTCAGTAAGCTTTGAGGTTGGGCCCAACTGGTCCCGGCTAAACCCTTTACCTACCAAAAACTCTATAAGGGTATCCTGTCCAATGTTGAACTCCCTTGCGGCTTGTAGCAATCTTGGTAATTTCAGTTCTGACATTCAATGTTTTTTAGTACCACGCTTATAACAACGGTTTATATGCGCCTGAATTTTAATAAGAGACCGCCAAACGCTTAAATATGTTGCTTTTGGCTGGTCCCGGTTTTTATTTTATTTATTTACAAACAATTTAATTATGCCTGCATTGTATTTATACAAAATACTGTAAAACTATGCTTTAACTACTATACTATACCACAAAGCGCTATTAGTAACCCAAAATAAATAAACTGTTTTTTAAAGACGCCGGTTTATTCCCTTTCAAACTCATCTTTCAGTACTTTACGTACATCTTCAATGGTTTCACGCTCCAGGTCCGTCCTGCGCTCCAGTTCATCTACAGTCAGGTTAAGTACGCTGCGTGCGGTATCGCAACCAACACGTTTAAACTCATCAATTATCCACGATTCAATTTCATCGCTAAATTCTTCCAGGTCAATATCAAACTCCTCTTCATGCTCTTCATTTTCACGGTAAACGTCAATATCGTATCCTGTCAATTCGCAGGCCAATTTTATGTTTACGCCCCGGCGGCCAATGGCCAGCGATACCTGGTCTGCCTTTAAATATGCATCCACATGTTTCTTTTCGTTATCAATTTCCATGTAGCTTATTTTAGAGGGCGTAAGTGCACGCTGTATAAGCAATTGTATATTGGTGGTATAATTGATTACGTCAATATTTTCATTTTTCAGCTCTCTTACAATGCCGTGAATACGGCTGCCCTTCATACCTACGCAGGCGCCCACGGGGTCAATCCTGTCATCAAAACTTTCTACAGCAACTTTTGCGCGCTCACCCGGCTCGCGTACTATTTTGCGAATGGTAATAAGGCCGTCAAATATTTCAGGCACCTCAATTTCAAGCAGCTTGGCAAGAAAATCGGGGCTGGTACGGCTTAAAATAATAACCGGGCTGTTATTTTTCATGTCCACCTTCTTAACCACGGCACGTACGTTTTCGCCTTTTTTAAAATAGTCCTGTGGTATTTGTTCGCTTTTTGGTAAAATAAGTTCGTTTCCTTCTTCATCCAGCAGCAGCACCTCTTTTTTCCAAACCTGGTACACCTCTGCTGTAATTATTTCGCCAACGCGGTCGCCATATTTTTTTACCAGTACGTTTTTCTTAAGGTCGCCAATGCGGCTTGCCAGCGTTTGCTTTGCAGCTAAAATGGCGCGGCGTCCAAAATCAAGTATGTCAACCTCCTGGTACAACTCTTCACCTACTTCAAAATCTGGTTCAAGCTTAATGGCATCGCTGTATGCAATTTCAGCCAGCGGGTCCATCACTTCCCCGTCTTCCACAATCATGCGCCTGCGTATTATTTCAAGGTCGCCTTTCTCCGCGTTAACTATCACGTCGAAGTTCTCATCACTCCCATATTTTTTGCGGAGCAGCGTTTTAAATACGTCTTCCACCACCTTCATCATCGTGGGACGGTCAATATTTTCCGCTTCCTTAAACTCCTGGAATGCTTCAATTAGGTTTATACTAGCCATAGCTGAATTTTTTAAGCTTGCCTGCACTTAACATGCAGAATTAAAATTTGATTTGAACGGTTGTTGTTTTTATGTTATTAAATGGAATTACCAGTTGTTGCGTAACTGCTTTTTTACCCTTGCCTTCAAAGCTTTCAATAATTATGTCTAATTCTGCCACCTGTACAAGTTTACCCTCTTTTTTACTGCCATCGTTAAACACCACCTCAACAAAACGCCCGATGTTACGGTTATACTGGCGGTGCTGCCTTAATGGCTCGTCAACGCCGGGTGATGAAACCTCCAGCGAAAAATCTCCGGGCGGAAACATGCCGGTTTCATCTATTTTTTTATAAAGGCTGCGGTTAAACTGCACACATTTTTCTATAGTTATGCCATTATCCCCGTCAATGAATACCTTAACGTTATTGGTGGGTTTTATTTTAACCTGTACCCTGAAATATTCTGGCTCGGCGGAAAACGTCTCGTCTACAAGGTGCTCAATTTGCTGTATTTGTAAATCTGTTGCCATATAGTAAAAAGAGAAGGGAACGCTTCCGTTCCCTTCTTTCATTTGCTTTTTCCGCTGCAAATATATGTAATAAAACAATTAACTTCCAAATGTTGCTTTTAATGCTGTAAACCACAAAAGCACAGCGTTTTGTGTTGGGCGGCTGTTTTTTGGCGTTATTTGGGATTTCCTTAGAATATGAAGTGCTATCTTTGCTGGTGTTATGGAACTATTTGAGTTGATTTTTACTGGCCTTATAATATACCTGCTGTACAAGTTTGTGGTTGACCTTGTGATGCCTGTTTCAAAAGCCACATCGCAGATGAAAAATAAGATAACCGATTTTCAGCGTATGCAGCAGGAAGAGATGCGCCGCCAGCAGGCTGCTGCCCAGTCGCACAACACACAACAGGCACCAAAAGCTTCCGCCAGGCCCTCAAACGACGACTACATTGATTTTGAGGAAGTAAAATAACCGTCCGTTATAAGCAACCCTGCAAATTTTACTCCCTGTTATTCCCCTTTAAAATTCGGTTTCCTTTTTTCAAGAAACGCCTGCACGCCTTCTTTAAAATCGTAACTGTTTGCAGCCTTTTGCTGCAATTCATCTTCCAGCAATAACTGGGCTTCCAGTAAATTTGTGGCTGAGTAGTTTAACGCATGTTTGGTAAGTGCAAGGCCTTTGGTAGGCATGGCCGCCAGCGTTGCCGCAATGCTTTTAGACTGTTCTGCAAATGTTTCTTCAGCAAATACTTTGTACACCATGCCCAGCCTTTCTGCCTCTGCTGCAGGCACTTTGTCGCCCAGCATCATTAATGCGCCTGCTTTTTGCCAGCCTATAAGGCGGGGTAAGGTATAGGTGCCCCCGCTATCGGGCACTAATCCAATTTTACTAAAAGCCTGCACAAACGATGCTTGCTGTGCAGCCACTACAATATCGCAGCACAGGGCAATATTGGCCCCGGCCCCGGCTGCTACGCCATTCACCGCTGCTACCACTGGTTTAGGCAGGTTGCGTATACGCGTAATAATAGGGTTATAATATTCCGAAAGCATTTTTTGCATACCCGGCCCGTTAGGGTCTGTTACTTCTTCTAAGTCCTGGCCGGCGCTAAACCCCTTGCCCGCACCGGTTATGTACACACAGCGTATTTCGTGCAGGCCGGCACATTCATCAAGCCTGTTTTGCAATAACAGCGCCATCTCCCCGTTAAAAGCATTTAATTTGGCCGGCCTGTTAAGGGTTATAAAAGCGATGTTGTTTTCTATAGCAAATAAAATAGAAGACATTGCAGGTTGTTTTATTTTATAACTTAAAGGTACATATAGCAGTACAGCCTGATGTAAGTTAATGGCATTTAAAATAATCAAACGGCTCTTTACATTCTTCGCATTTGTACAGTGCCTTGCAGGCTGTGGAACCAAAACGGCTTATAAGTGTTGTGTGGTATGCTCCGCAGCGCGGGCATTGCACTGCTTCGTCCTGCTGAAAGGCGTCTATAGTGCAAACTACCTGCTGTACATTGGGCGGGGCAATACCATAATCCTTCAGCTTTTGTTTGCCTGCCTCGCTCATCCATTCCGTCGTCCAGGCGGGCGACAGTACCGTTTGAATATTTACTGCAGCAAAGCCTGCTTCCAGTAACGCTAACCGTATATTAATGTTTATAACATCAGTCGCGGGGCAGCCGCTGTATGTGGGGGTAACAATGCATGTTACAGTATTATCTGCGGCAACGTCAACCTTTCTTACAATGCCAAGGTCAACCACTGAAAGCACAGGCACTTCCGGGTCTGTCACCTGTTCAAGCACAGCCCAAATGCCTGCCTCTTTTATTTGTGCATCTTCGCCCACCTACTGTTTGCTGTATTTATATTTTCTAAAAAACCTGTCCTTTACATTAATAAGCCATAAAAGGGTATCAGGGTGATGGTTGTTGCTTGTATCAACCGCGCCAAGCAATGCCACCTGTTCTCCATCCGGCCAGTGCGCATCCCAAATACTGGTGCCCGGCCCGCAGAAAAAGAGCTTAGCCGATGTTTTTGTGTTTACATTATACAGTTGCACTTTTGTGTCTGCATCCCCGCCCTCCCTGTATAGCTGCCCCTTTTTATCACGTGCCATCATTACGCCATACGAGCCCCTGTCGAGTATATAGGTGCTGTCTGGTGACCAGGTAAGAAAAATTGCATAATCATCCAGGAAGCGTTTATCCAGCACCTTGCCCGGTACTTCTTTAATGCTGTCATCTTTCCAAAAATCATCCAGCCTGAAATCTGCCCATTTCAAATTGTTGTTATCAAGCACCGCACCTGCCCAAATGTTAGTTTTATTTTTAAAGATGGAAGCGTAGTCGGCAGAATCTATATCATGCGTCATTTGCAGCGAGTCATCTTCCTGCAGGCCGTTAGCAGCCAGTGAATCGGCATTTGCTTTCTGTTCTTTGCCGTTATTACAGGACATAGTGAACAAAGCAAACATAACCAGTGCAGTTGCTGTAATATTTTTAAATAACGGTAACATACAGTTATAAAATGTATTTATGGGGTGCAAATTGTATTTTTAACATACAAATGCCATACAAAACTCGCAAAAACAATGCAATTTTCTGTTAATGATTATATTGGCTTCGCCGGTGTACTTATTCTGCTGGTGGCATTTTTATTAAACCTTGCCGGAAAACTTCAAAAGGACGGCCTTTATTACGCCCTGCTTAATACAATTGGCGCCGGGCTTGCATGTTTTGCCTCAATACTTATACACTACATACCATTTGTTATATTAGAAGGCTGCTGGGCAATTGTTTCGCTTATCGCGGTGGTTAAATACTTTAAGGTAAAAAATAAAAGCCTGTAATAACAGCCTATTTCCTTTGCAGGAAAATTTCAGCCATCATGCACCGCACGCTGCCTCCGCCAATAGTTTCTATAGTGGGTATATCAACCGGCAGCAGGGTTGTATGTATTTTCAAAATATCTTTTTGCCCGCCCGTTAAGGCTTTAAAGGCCTGGCGGCTAAGTATGGTAAATTTTTTACCCTTGCTGTTTTTAACCTGCAGCATATTGCCCGCATAAGCATGCACCTGCTGTAATGTTATTGGTATTATTTCGTGCCCGGTGGTGGTTAGTAGCTGCGATACTGCGATGCGTTCTGTTTCATCCGGTATTGATTCAAGGCATATAACAGCGTATGTTTCGCCAATGTGCATAATAACATTTGTATGATACACCTGCACACCGTTTTCATCGGTAGCAGTAAAAGTAATGGCCTTGTAACCGTGGGCATTGGCAAATTTACCCAGCACGGTTTTGTTGGTACGGGGGGAAAGGCAGGCATAAATAAGTTTATTGGCATGGTCTATTATCATGCTTCCCGTACCTTCAAGAAAAAGGTTTTCTGCTTCATATTCGCTCCAGTCTTCTACATCTTTTGCATCATATTCATTCATCAGCGTTTCAAGCATATCATCCCTTTTTTCAAGCCGCCTGTTAGGGGCATACATCGGGAAAACGGCAATAGTACCATCCTGCAGGGTGCAAAACCAGTTGTTGGGAAATATAGCATCGGGCTTTACCGGCAAGGGGCTGTCTTGTACAACAATAACATTTATGCCCTTTTTACGCAGCGCTTCCGCAAAAACGTCAAATTCCTGTACAGCTTTCTGCTGCACTTCTTCCTGGCTGAGCATTGTTGCTGACTGGAATACATTATTTGCAGCCGTTTCGGTATTATACCCAAAAGCGGCAGGGCGTATCATTAATATAGTGGTAGCAACCTGGTTCATAGTGTTACATTTTTTCTCTTAATAAAGGCATACTCATGCAATGTGCCCCACCCCTGGCCCTTGATAACTCTGCGGAAGGCAACAGTATTAAAGTATTTCTTACATCAGCGGGGCTTATTTCTTCCCGTTCAAACTTTTTAAATAACTCTGCTGCGCGTATAATGCTGTAGCCCTTTTCCTCAAAACCTTTAAATGTTTCATCGTTCCTGTCATATCCCACTGCAACTCCGTCTTTTAAAGCCAGCAGGTTACAGGCATCGGTCCATTGTTCGCGCTCATCGTATGGAAAAACATTGTTGCCGCTGTAAATTATCTTAACCTCATCTTCCGGTACACCATAATCTTCCACGCTTATATTGCGCAGCAGGCTTTCAAGCCCCTGTATAATATAGCTTATATCCTGCCGGTAATTTTTACTGGCATCATATACTTCTCTCAGCGGTTTGTAAAAACGCAGAATTTCGGCTGTTTCATAGTCTGCAGGTACATTTTTATCAAGAAAATGCCTGTAATACGAATATTGCTGCTGGTTTTTTGCGTGCATTACCTGCTCGCTCATTTTACCAAACAGTACCCATGTATCTTTACGCACGTGGGTAAATACCGTATCAATATGCATAATAGCCCTTGACTTTGGTATTTTAATCACGCTTATTTTTTCAATTCCTGTTTTATTGTTGCGGTAAACGGCATGTATAATTTCATCAACGGCGCTGGGGGTAGTGCGTTCGCTGCAGCCTATCAGCAGGTGGTTGGGGGCAATCATCATTACATCGCCGCCTTCTACTGAAGTCTTGTAATATTGCTGTTCTTCTTCGTTCAGCAAAAAAAAGTCGCTGGATTCTGATATCTCAATTACTTTTTCCCGTTCTTTTTCAAACAGGTGGTAAAACGAAATGAACTTCATCAGCAGCGATTCGCGTTCCCTTGCAGCCGTAGCAGCATTGCTTAGTAAAATATGGTCGTTAATAACTATACTTATATCCCGTGTAAAAATAAAATTGGGCAACGGTGCAAATACAAACTCGCCTGATTTGCCGTTTACTGATTTTAGTACGCCTGTTATCAGTACGTTGGTTAGTGTAGCAGTGTCCTGTATTGCATCTAACTTTCGTTCTGTTGCAAAGCTGGCGCCTTCCCACGCACATACAGCCGCAATTATACGCCGTCGCAGCTCATTTTTTTGCAATACCTGGTATAGCAGGTGCTGCACATCAAGCACTTTGTTACTGTTAAAATAATCGGGATGGCCTGGTTTATAGCAATCCGGCTGAATTTTATGTTGCCGGGTTTTTTCGTAATCATTTATATAACGCACCGTTTCCGGGTCAAGAAAATAAAGCAGCAATTTTATATACTCATTGTACTCCCTGCGCATTTGTGCAATGTGTACGGTATCATCGTACAGCCATTCCTTAAATTTACTGGGTACTACCTTACCTATACCACCGTCAGGGCTATGTATTAATAATCGCTTTAATGTTCCTATTTCGGAAGATACATTAATTAAACCAGTCGTTAGCATACATATATAAT